>WLOB01000070.1 GCA_009699505.1 Actinomycetota bacterium
AAGGCGCTGGCCCACATCGCCGAGATCGAGGAGCTCGGCGGGATGACGAAGGCGATCGACGCCGGCGTCCCGAAGCTCCGCATCGAGGAGTCCGCCGCCCGCACGCAGGCGCGCATCGACTCCGGGCAGCAGACGCTGGTCGGCGTCAACCGGTTCCGGCCGACGGTCGACGAGCAGATCGACGTCCTGAAGGTCGACAACAAGGACGTCCGCGCCCGCCAGATCGAGAAGCTCGAGCGCCTGCGCGCCGAGCGCGACGAGTCGCGCGTGCAGTCGGCGCTCGAGGCGCTGACCGAGGGCGCGGGTCGTCGCTCCACCGGTGCGGGCGCCGCCGACGGCAACCTGCTCGCGCTGGCCGTCGAGGCCGCCCGCGCGCACGCGTCGGTCGGCGAGATCTCGGACGCGCTGGAGAAGGTCTTCGACCGCCACACCGCCCAGATCCGCACGATCTCGGGCGTCTACCGCAGCGAGGTCGGCAGCATGAGCCAGGACTTCAACGACACGAAGGCGCTCGTCGAGAGCTTCGAGGAGCAGGAGGGTCGCCGGCCCCGCATCCTCGTGGCGAAGATGGGCCAGGACGGCCACGACCGCGGCCAGAAGGTCATCGCGACGGCGTTCGCGGACCTCGGCTTCGACGTGGACATCGGACCGCTGTTCCAGACGCCGGAGGAGGTCGCGCGCCAGGCCGTCGAGGCCGACGTGCACGTCGTCGGCGCGTCGTCGCTGGCGGCCGGGCACCTGACGCTCGTCCCCCAGCTGCGCAAGGCGCTCGACGAGATGGGCCGCGAGGACGTCGCGGTCGTCGTCGGCGGCGTCATCCCGCCGCAGGACTTCGACGAGCTGCGCGCGAACGGCGCGGACGCGATCTACCCGCCCGGCACGGTGATCGGCACCGCCGCCGGGGGTCTGCTGCGCCTGCTGATGGAGAAGCTCGACCTCGAGGTCCCGACGGAGGGCCCGGCCGCGAAGGCCGCCGCCGTCGACCCCATCGACCCCGACGGCGTGGCCGACCCGGACGCGCAGAAGGCCCCGGAGGCCGAGGCGGGGCAGTAGGGGCGGGGCGGGGCCCCGTGCCGTCGTTCGCCGTCCCTGAGGATGCGAACGACGACACGGATCCTCGAGCACGGCCGGGGTCGTCGCTCCCGACCGAGCCCGCCCGTCAGGTCGGCCGGTAGTCCTGCAGCACGACCCCGTTGTCGAGCGCCCGTGAGGACGCGAGCCGCAACGGGGTGGTGTCGGGGCTCTCGGGCCACAGCCGGAAGCCCGACCCGAGGACGACCGGGAAGACCTGCAGGTGCAGCTCGTCGACCAGTCCGGCGCGCAGCAGGTGCCCGACCAGGGTGCGGCTGCCGATGACCAGGATCGGCGGGCCGTCCTCGGCCTTCAACGCCCGGACCGCGGCGTCGACGTCCTCGCCGACCACGGTGGTGTCGTGCCAGTCGCTCGATCCCAGGGTCGTCGAGACGACGACCTTGCGCATGCCGTTGATCTTGTCGGCCATCTCGCCCTCGCGGTCCGGCCAGGCGCCGCGGAAGCTCTCGTAGGTCGCGCGCCCGAGCAGGAGGACGTCGGCGGAGAGCTGCTCCTCGAGCTTGTAGGCGAAGAGGTCGTCCGAGAAGTGCTCGGGGACCCACCCCGTGTGGGCGTAGCCGGGCTCGCCGCCGGGGGCCTCGACGACGCCGTCGAGCGAGACGAACTGGGTGACGATGAGGCTGCGCATGGGTGCTCCGTGGTCCGGTCGGGCCGGCGGTCGCCGTCCCCGTGCCCCTCGGACCGCCGCGGCGCGCCGGACTCATCGGCGTGCCGCGCGGTCGGCGGGCGGGTACGCGAGGAGCATGACGCTCCTCGAAGTGCCCGCCCCGGCCGAGCCCACGGCGCCCACCGAGCCGGCGCCGGACCTGCCCCCGCTCGACCCGGACACGCCGGTCCCGGACTTCCCGCCCGAGCCCGGTCCGACGCCGGACCCCGCGCTCCCGCCGGATCCGGACCTGCCGCTCGATCCCGACGGCCCGGTCGGCCCCGACGGCCCGATCGAGCCGGAGCCGGACCCCGCGGTCGGCTGAGGCGGCCGGGTCGGCTGAGGGCGGCCGGGTCGGCTGAGGCGGCCGGGTCGGCTGAGGCGGCCGGGTCGGCTGAGGCGGCCGGGTCCCTCGCCGAGGGCGCGCCGGCCGCGCTCAGCGCAGCGGTCGGCCCCCGCGCAGCCGGCCCGCAGGCGTCAGGTGCGCGTCGATCCAGCTCCGCGCGGGGCCGGACTGCACGCGGGCGTAGAAGGTCGTGTCGCGCCCGCAGCTCGCCACCGGGCTCGAGCTGACGACGCCGACCTGTACCGGACCGGCGGGCGTGGGCGCGTGGAGCGGGCCGCCGCTGTCGCCGAAGCAGGCGCCCGCGACCGGCCGCCGCAGCTTCCCGACGCAGAGCACGCCGCGCGACGGGGCCCGCAGCCGTCCGCGGCAGTACGCCGCCGAGCGGACCGGCGCGGTGGCGCTGCGCAGGGTGCGGGACGCCGAGCTCCGCCGCGTCGCGTCGCCCGAGCCGACGACGCCCCAGCCCGACACGGTCAGGCGGCTCCCGGCGGCGGCGAGCGGTGCGTGCTCGGGTCCGGCGAGGGCGATCGGCGGGACCTCGGTCACGTCGCGCGACAGCTCGAGCATCCCGACGTCCGAGGACACGGCGAGGCCGGCGCTCGTCCCGTTCCGCCGGCTCGCGACGCGCCGGTCGTACGCGCGGCTGACGGCGCGGATCTCGGCGCCGTCCGTGCCCTGGGTGTCCTGGCGGCCGACGACCACGCGCACCCGCTTCGCGCCCACGAGGCAGTGCGCGGCGGTGAGGACGATGCGCGGCCGGACGAGCGACCCGGAGCAGAACGTCTCGCCCCCGCCGACGAGCTGGACCGCGTACGGCGCGGCCGCGATCGGGGTGCGCGTGCCGTTGACGACGGCGCCCGCGGGCGTCGCGGGACCCGCCGCGGCGAGGGCCGTGCCGCCGAGGAGCGCTGCGACGAGCGCGACGAGCCGGCGCCGACGCGGGGTCGGGGAGGCGGGCGGGAAGGCGGCCGGGGCGGCGGCCGGGAAAGAGGCCGGGGAGGCGGGCGGGAAGGCGGCCGGGGAGGCGGCCGGGAAGGCGGCCGGGGAGGCCGGCGGGAAGGAGGCCGGGGAGGCGGCCGGGGAGGCCGGCGGGGCGGCCAGCGGGGCTGCGGGCGGGAAAGAGGCCGGGGAGGCGGGCGGTCCGGCCCCGGCCTCCCGGTCGACGGGACGGGACGGCCGGGACGCACGCATGGAGGCAGTCTGCACCAGCCCGACCCCGGGCGCAGCGGGTTCGCACGGCGCATCGACGCTGCTCGGGGCGGTGGTCGTCACCCGGTCGCGGCGCGCGGAACGGCCGTCGTCCCGCCGCGACCGGGCGTCCGGCGGCCGCGCCGGTTAGCGTCCGCGATCCATGGCCCGCCCGCGTCCCACCGTCGACGAGCTCGAGGCCGGCCTGCAGGCCGGGGACCGGGCGATCCTCTCGCGCGCGATCACGCTGGCCGAGAGCCGCCTGGCGACGGACCGCGAGCTGGCCCAGGAGGTCATGGCCCGCCTCCTCCCGAAGACCGGCGCGGCCCGCCGGATCGGCCTGACCGGCGTCCCGGGCGCGGGCAAGTCGACGACGATCGAGGCGCTCGGCGTGTGGCTCGTCGAGCGAGGCCACAAGGTCGCCGTCCTCGCGATCGACCCCTCGTCGACGCGCCAGGGGGGCTCCATCCTCGGCGACAAGACCCGCATGCAGCGGCTCTCCGCCCTGGACGACGCGTACATCCGCCCGTCGCCGACGTCCGGCGTCCTGGGCGGCGTGGCGCGACGCACCCGCGAGGCGATGGTGCTCTGCGAGGCGGCCGGCTTCGACGTGATCATCGTCGAGTCCGTCGGCGTCGGACAGAGCGAGGCGGAGCTCGCCGACCTCGTCGACTGCGTCCTCCTGCTGCTCGTCCCGGGCGCCGGCGACGAGCTGCAGGGCATCAAGCGCGGCATCGTCGAGGTCGCCGACCTCATCGTCGTCAACAAGGCCGACGGCGACGCCGTCCGGGCCGCCAAGCGCGCCGCGGGCGACTACCGCCACGCGCTGCGGATGCTCCCCGAGGCGACGCCGGGCTGGAAGACCCCGGTCCTCACCGCGAGCGCCGAGCAGGGCGTCGGCCTGGCCGAGATGTGGGACACCGTCGAGCAGCACCGCTCGAACATGGAGGCCTCGGGCCAGCTCGGGCGCCGCCGGGCGGACCAGCAGCTCGGCTGGCTCCGGCAGCAGGTCGAGGAGGTCGTCCTCGCCGCCTTCCACGGCCGGCCGGGCGTGAAGGACGCGCTGACCGAGGCGCGCGAGGCCGTCACGAACGCCACCGCCACCGTCCCGCAGGCGGCGGCGAAGGTCCTCGCCGCGGGCTTCGGGGCGGACGCGCCGACCGTGGAGTAGGACGGGGCGCGCGGGCGGCGGCGGACGAGCGCCGTCGCGGATCGGCCGCGGGACCCGCCCCCGGGTCGGCCGCGTCGTCGGTCCGGCGCCGCGGAGGACGGGACGCCGGAGCGGGCGGCGGCGGCCGCGGCGGCCCGCCCCCGGTCGCGCGTGTCCGGTGCCACGCAGCCCCACGGGTTCGCCGACGTCCCGCGGGGGCAGAGGGAGGGGTGATGGAACCCGTCGCCGCCCCGCCGTCCGTCGCGCCCGCCCGGGGCGCAGGAGCGCCCGCCGCCGGCGCCGCCGTGCTCGAGGCCGCCGCCCCGCGCACCCTCGCGGTGCCGACCGTCGTGGGCATCGGGACCGCGCTGCCGCCCGACCGCGGGCAGCGCGAGATCTGGGACACGTTCTTCGGCGAGCACTACGGCAACCGCGCCGCGCCCGAGCAGATCTTCATGAACAGCGGGGTGGACACCCGCCACGCGGCCGTCGACCCGCGGATCGAGGACGTCGCGAACTGGGGCACCGAGCAGCGGATGAAGCGCTTCCTCGAGGAGGCGATGCCGCTCGGGAAGGCCGCGATCGAGGCGTGCCTGCAGGACGCCGGGATCGCCCCCGCCGACGTCGGCCAGCTCACGGTCGTCTCCTGCACGGGCTACGCCACGCCCGGGCTCGACGTCCTCCTCGCCCGCGAGCTGGGCCTCGGCCTGGACGCGCAGCGCCTGCACATCGGACACATGGGCTGCTACGCCGCCGTGCCGGGCCTGGCGACCGTCGCCGACGGCGTCGCGGCGCGCGGCCGGGTGTCGATCATGCTCTGCCTCGAGCTGACGTCGCTGCACGTGCAGCCGCCGACGCGCGACCTCGAGCAGGTCGTCGCGCACGCGCTGTTCTCGGACGCCGCGACCGCCGTCGCCGTCGCCCCGGACGCCGCCGCGGGCCTCGAGGTCGTCGACGTCGTCGCCCGGACCGACACGGACCACCGCGAGAAGATGCGCTGGGACGTCACGGACCAGGGCTTCCGGATGGCCCTGTCGTCGAAGGTCCCCGTGGTGCTCGAGCAGCACGTCGAGGCCGTCGTCGAGGAGCTCCTCGCCCCGCGCGGGCTGACCGCCACCGACGTGCGCGGCTGGGCCGTCCACCCCGGCGGGCCGAAGATCATCGACGTCGTCCGCGACCGGCTCGGTCTCGGGGAGGAGGACGTCCGGGAGTCCCGCGGCGTCCTGCGCGACCACGGCAACTGCTCCTCCGCCACGGCGCTCCTCGTCCTGGACCGGATCCGCCAGGGCCGCGAGCTGCGCGCCGGCGATCCGGTCATCCTCATGGCCTTCGGCCCCGGCCTCACGCTCTACGCGTCGCTCCTGCGGGTCCGCGGCTGAGGTCGCGGGCACGGTGCGGGCCGACCGATGCGGGTCCGTGTCGTGGGGCGGCGCGTCCCCGCATCGGTCGTCGCCCTCAGCCGACCGATGCGGATCCGTGTCGTGGGGCGTCACGTTCCCGCGTCGGTCGTCGCCCTCAGCCGACCGATGCGGATCCGTGTCGTGGGGCGACACGTTCCCGCGCCGGTCGTCGCCCCCCGGTGACCGGTGCGGATCCGTGTCGTCGGGCGGCGCGTTCCCGCATCGGTCGTCGCCCTCAGCCGACCGATGCGGATCCGTGTCGTCGGGCGACACCGCTCCGCATCGGTGGGTCCGCGCGTCAGAGGCGGGCGCCCGACTTGACCCCGACCCCCTGGTACACCGTGGCCAGCGACCGGGTGCGGACCATCTCGACCGTCGTGCGGCGACCGAGCGCGAACGCCGCGAAGCGCAGCGGCTGCGGGCGGATCCCGTGCACCTCGAGGGCGACCCCGCCCGCGGCGCAGAGCCGCTGCAGCCGCTCCGGGTCGACGAACAGCGCCGGGTCGTGGCAGGCGGGCGGCGGGCCGCCGTGGATCCGCTCGCCGAGCGTGACCAGGACGATCCGCGCGAGCAGCGTGTCGTTGATCGTGTCGCAGACGAACGTCCCTCCCGGGCGCAGGACGCGGAGCGCCTCGGCGACCGTCGCGTCGAGGTCCGTGACGTGCTCGAGGATCTCGCCGGCGACCACGACGTCGAACGAGGCGTCGTCGAACGGCAGGTCCGCCGCGTCGGCCTTGACCGCCTCGATGCCGTGGTCGGCGGCGACCGCCAGGCCGGCGTCGGAGAGGTCGACGCCGACGTGCTCGTAGCCGTGGACGTGCGGTGCGAGCAGACCGCCGCCGCATCCGACGTCGAGCAACCTGCCACCCTCCGGCGGTGCCGCGGGGACGAGCTTCGCGCGCGACCGGGCGAGCCAGTGCAGCGAGCAGAACGGCCCGTAAGGGTCCCACCAGGTGTGCGCGAGGTCGTCGTACTGCCGCAGGTCGTTGCGCGCGCGGCGGGGGACGGACGGGGACTGACGGGGCACCCGCCGAGGGTACCGGGGGACCGATGAGCGACCCGTCGCAGGAGCGCCCGGCCGGACCCCCCGACCGGGACGCGTCCGCCGCGGGCCCGGTCGATGGCACCCGGGCGACGGGCGAAGCGCTCCCGCCGGCCGACACGCGCCCGCCCGTCGTCGTGGTCGGTCTGGGGCCCGTCGGGGCGGCGGCCGCGCTCCTCCTCGCGCGGGCCGGAGTGCCCGTCGTGGCGATCGACCGCGACCTCGAGGTCTACCCCCACCCGCGCGCCGTCGCCCTCGACGACGACGCGCTGCGCGTCCTGCAGGCCGCCGGGGTCCGCGACGGCGAGGGGCTCGACGTCCTCCCCGGCGGGACCGTCCGGATCCGCGGGCGCGGCGGCCGGCCGCTCGTCGAGCTCGGTCCGCCGCCCACGGCGACGGGCCACCCGGGCCTCGCGTTCTTCCGCCAGCCGCAGCTCGAGCGGGTCCTCCGCGAGCGGCTCGAGGCCGAGCCGCTCGTCGACCTGCGCCTGGGCACGACCGTCCTCGGCGTGGACGCACCCGGCGACGCGGACCACGACGCCGTCCTGCGCGTGACGGGCCGCGACGGGACCGCGTCCGTGCTGCGGGCACCGTGGGTCCTGGCGTGCGACGGCGGCCGCAGCGCGATCCGCACCGCGCTCGGCGTCCGCCTGCGCGGGACCTCCTCCCCCTCGCGCTGGCTCGTCGTCGACACGGACGGGGTGGCGGGGACCGGGGAGACGGAGGCAGCCGGTCCGGGCGTCCGCGCCCCCGCCGGCCCGGCGGCCTTCGCCCCCGCCGACTTCGAGTTCGGCGCGGACCCGCACGGCCCGTGGGTGCACGGACCGCTGCCCGGCGGCGCGCACCGGTGGGAGTTCCTGCTGCCGCCGACCGCCGACCGCGGCGACCCGGACGACCCCGCGGCGGTCCACGCGCTGCTCGCCCGCCGGTGCGCCGGCCCGGTGCCCGAGGTGCGGCGGGCGGCCGTCTACGCGTTCCACGCGCGGGTCGCGGACCGGTGGCGGACCGGCAGGGTCCTGCTGCTGGGCGACGCGGCGCACCTGTCGCCGCCGTTCGCCGGCCAGGGCCTGTGCGCGGGCCTGCGCGACGCGGGCAACGTCGCGTGGAAGGTCGCCGCCGCGTGGTCGGGCACCGCCGACGAGTCGCTGCTCGACACCTACGCGCGGGAGCGGCTGCCGCACGTCGTGGCGACCACCGCCCTGGCGGTCGGCCTCGGCCTCGTCGTCGAGCTGCGGCGTGCCCGGGCCGCCAGCCTGCGCGACGGGGTGCTGCGACGCGTCGCCGCCACCCGCGGGGTCCGCCGATGGATCGCGTCGGGCGGCTGGCGCCCCCCGTCGACCCTCGGCGCCGGCCTGCTCGCGCGGTCGCGGCCGCACCGCGGTCGCGCGGGCGAGGCGCTGCCGCAGGCCGGGGCCGCGGCGCCGATGCGCGACGACCGCCTGCCGCGGGCCTGGGTCGTGCTGGGCGCCGAGGACGCCGGCCCGCTGGCGCGACACGGGGCGACCGCGGTCCCGTGGTCCGCGCTGCCGGACGCGGAGGACCTCCGCCGCTGGCTCGCCCCGGCCGACGTCGCCCTCGTCCGCCCGGACCGCGTCGTCTACGGCACCGCGTCGGCGGCCGGGTGCGGCGCGCTCCTGGCGGAGGCCGCGAGGACCTCGGCGTTCACCGGCTGACGGCCGGGATCGCGGTCGCCGTCCGCCACCGATGCCGATCCCCGGTCTTCGTCCGGCACCGCGGCCCATCCCCGGTCGGCGTCTGCCACCCAGGCTGATGCCGGAGGCGCGTCCGCCTCCGGGGAGGGTCCCCGATTGCCGTCCGCCGTCCGCCGCCGGCGCCGATCCCCGACCGTCGTCCGCACCGGCGCCGACCCCGGTCGGCGCCGGCGACCGCGCGCCGTCAGCCCGCCGGTCGACGACCGCGCAGCCGCGCGCGTGCCCGGGCCGCCCATCCCCCGCGGGGCGGGCGCTCGACCCCGTACCGCCCGGGGCAGGACATCCAGCCGTCCGGGACGCGGATCTTCCGCCGGCACGGGTCGCCGGGGCGCAGTCCCAGGTCGTCGCCCGGGGGACCATGGCCGCAGGGCGCGAAGTCGCACCGCAGCGACCGCCCGGTGGCGGCCCCCTCGCCCACGGGCCGGTCGGGGACGGCGGCCGCCCGGCGCGCCGAGGCCGTCCGCAGCAGCCGCTCGGGATCCGGCGGCGGGAGCGCCGGCACCGAAGTCACGAGGTCGTCCTCGAGCACGTGCACCTCGATCCCGGCGGGGGCGATCGCGGCCGCCGCGGCGCGGATCCGGTCCCCGTGGCCGGCCACGGTCCGGATCGTCACGCAGCCCGGGCGCGGGTCGTCGCCCGCGACGCCGAGCACGCCGGCGATCCGGCCGACCCGCGATTCGTAGCTCCGGCGTTCGTCGTCCACTGGTCCTCGGCACGGACGGTAGGCGACGCGGCGCCGCGGGGCGTGACGATTCCGCCGTCGACCGCGCCCGGCCCGCCGCGATCGCGGCCACCCCGACGGCCCCGCCCGGACCGGCGCGCCCCGGCCCCGTTGCTACCGTCGGAGGACCCGCCGATCCCGGCCCCGGAAGGACCCGCATGAGCACGCCCGAGACCCCCACGCACCAGGTCCTGATCCTGCTCACCGGCGCGGACGAGTGGACCCTCGTCGACGGCACGAAGCACCCCACCGGCTTCTGGGCCGACGAGCTCGTCGCCCCGCACCGCGTCTTCGCGAAGGCGGGCTGGAGGATCACGCTCGCCACCCCCGGCGGCGTCACGCCCCCGCTCGACGAGGGCAGCCTCGAGCCCGGCGCGGCCGGCGGCGACGCGGCCGCGGCGGACCAGCGCGCCTACCTCGACGGCATCCAGGACGAGCTGGAGGCGGCCGTCGCGATCGAGGACGTCGACCCGCGCCCGTTCGACGTCGTCTTCGTCCCCGGCGGCCACGGCCCGATGGAGGACCTCGCCGTCCACGCCCCGACCGGCCGGCTGCTGACCCAGATGCTCGACGACGACATGAAGCTCGTCGCCGCCGTGTGCCACGGCCCCGCCGCCCTCCTCGCCGCACAGCGCGCGGACGGCTCGTGGCCGTTCGCCGGCCGCACCCTCACCGCGTTCACGAACGAGGAGGAGCACCAGGCCGGCCTCGGCGAGATCGCGACCTGGCTGCTCGAGGACCGCTTGCGCGACGGCGGCACCCAGTTCGAGTACGGCGAGCCGTGGGGGTCGTTCCTCGTCGAGGACCGCAACCTCCACACGGGCCAGAACCCCGCGTCGGCGGGCCCCCTGGCGGAGCGCCTCGTGGAGATCGTCGCCGCGCGCGACGAGGCGCTCAAGATGCTGGCCGAGGAGTAGGCGCGCCCCTCACGCCCCCGTCAGCAGCATCGCGGCGATCGCCACCATGATCGCCGCGACGGCCGCGTCGAGCAGGCGCCACGCCCCGGGCCGCGCGAAGACCGGGCGCAGGAGGGCGGCTCCCCGGCCGAGGAGCGTGAACCAGGTGACGCTGCCGACGATCGCGCCGGCGGCGAAGGCCCAGCGGTCGTCGCCGTGGGCGTCGGCGACCGATCCGAGCAGCACGATCGTGTCGAGGTACACGTGCGGGTTCAGCCACGTCAGCGCCAGGATCGCGGCGAACGTCGCGGCCCGGCCCGCGCCCGGCCCACCCGTGTCCGCCGTCAGCGCCGACGGGCGCCACGCGCGGCGTGCGGCGAGCGCCGCGTAGCCCAGGAGGAACGCCGCCCCGGCGACCCGCACGACGGACTCGAGGCCCGGGACCTCCTCGAGCACCGCGCCCGCCCCGGCGACGCCCGCGACGATGAGGACCGCGTCGGAGATCGCGCAGGTCAGGACGACGAGCAGCACGTGCTCGCCGCGGAGGCCCTGGCGCAGCACGAACGCGTTCTGGGCGCCGATCGCGACGATGAGCGACAGCCCGAAGCCGAAGCCGGCCAGGGCGGTGGGGAGGTCGAGCACGCGGCGGAGTCTGGGCGCCGGGGACCATGCAGTCCAGTGCAGGATTCTGCGCAACCATTAGCGTGGCTGTCGATGTACGAGCCCCACCAGCTGCAGGCGCTGACCGCCGCCGTCGCCGAGGGCACGTTCGAGGCCGCCGCCCGGGCGCTGCACGTGACCCCGTCGGCGATCAGCCAGCGCGTGCGGGCGCTCGAGACGGCGACGGGCCGCGTGCTGCTCGTGCGCACGAAGCCGGTGCGGGCGACGGCGTCGGGGGAGGTGCTGCTCCGGCTGGCGCGGCAGACCGCGCTCCTGTCGGCCGAGACCGCGGCGGAGCTCGGCGAGGCCGACGGGCCGACCACCCTCGCCGTCGCGGTGAGCGCCGACGCCCTGGCCACCTGGGTCCTTCCCGCGCTCGCGCCGCTGGCCGACGGGACGTGCTTCCACCTCCTGCGGGAGGACGAGTCGTGGACGAGCGAGCTGCTCCGCGGGGGTGCCGCCGTCGCCGCGATCACCGCCGAGGCGCGACCCGTCGCCGGCTGCGTCGTCACCCCCCTGGGGTCCATGCGCTACCGGCCGATGGCCTCCCCCGGGTTCGTCGAGCGCTGGTTCCCCGACGGTGCGACGGCCGAGGCCCTGGCCCACGCCCCCGTCGTCGTCTTCGACCGCGTCGACCGCCTGCAGCACGACTGGCTCAGGAGCCGCGCGGGCGGCGACGCGCAGCCGCCGACGCACATGGTCCCGTCGTCGGCGGACTTCGCCCGGGCCGTCCGTCTCGGCCTCGGCTGGGGCATGGTCATGGAGCTGCAGCTCGACGACGCACCGGGTCTGCCGCTCGTGGAGCTCGTCCCCGGCGAGACGGTCGAGGTCCCCCTCTTCTGGCAGCAGTGGCGCCTGCGCACCCCGTCGCTGGACCGGCTCGCGGAGGCCGTCACGACCGCGGCGCGGGCGGCCCTGTCGAAGCGCTGAGGACGCCGCACCCGTCCCCCGCGGCCCCTACTCGCGGGTAGGCTCGGATCGATGCCGCGTCTCGTCCGCCGTTCACCCGCCCGCCCGGACGCACCCCGGACCCCGCGCGGCCGACCGCTCCGACGTGTCCTCCTCGGGTCCGTCGTCGCCGTGGCCGCCGTCGCCGCGCCCGGGTCCGCGGTCGCCGCGGAGCGCGCCTACGCCCCCGTCGACCAGGTCGGGCCGGCCCTGTCGCCCCCGCCCGCCGCGCTCGCCGCCGCGCTGAAGTGCGAGGGCACGATCGGGAACGCCGCGGGACCGACGCCCGTCCTCTTCGTCCCGGCCACCGGCGTGACGCCCGAGCAGAACTACGACTGGAACTGGAAGCCGGCGCTGCGGAAGGTCGGCGTGCCGTTCTGCTCGATCGAGCTGCCGGAGCGCTCCCTGGCCGACGTGCAGACCGCCGGCGAGTACGTCACCTCCGCGATCCGCGAGGTGCACCGCCGGGCCGGGCGCCGCATCTCGCTCATCGGCCACAGCCAGGGCGGCATGGTGTTCCGCTGGGCGCTGCGGTTCTGGCCCGACACCCGCACGATGGTCGACGACGCGATCGGCTTCGCCGGCAGCAACCACGGCACGACGGTCCTGAACGCGCTGCCCACCTGCTCGACGATCGGGTGCCCCGTCGCGAGCCTCCAGCAGGCCTCCACGTCGAAGTTCATCGAGGCGCTCAACAGCCGGCAGGAGACGTTCGCCGGGATCTCGTACACGAACATCCGCACCCGCTTCGACGAGGTCGTCACCCCGAGCGACGTGCAGGACCCGCGGACCGCGTCGTCCTCGCTGACCACCGGCGACGGGCGCATCACGAACGTGGCGATCCAGGACGTGTGCCCGGGCGACGTGAGCGAGCACCTGCTGGTCGGCACCACGTCGAACACCTCCTACGCGCTGGCGATGGACGCGCTGACGCACGACGGTCCGGCCGACCCGTCCCGGATCCCGGCCCTGACCTGCGCCGCGCCGCTCATGCCGGGCGTCGACCCGGCCAACCTCGAGGGCAACGTCACCGCGCTGGGCGCCCTGCCCGGTCTCGCCAGCGTCGTCGGCCTGAACCTCGCGGGCGTCCCCGTGGTCAAGGCGGAGCCGGCGCTCAAGGGCTACGTCTTCGCGAAGGCCGCCACGGCCGCCCCCGCCCCGACGACCGCGACGAGGCCCCGCGCCCGCGTGCGCGTCACCCCCGGCCGCCTCCGCGCGGGCCGCACCACGACGCTCCGGATCCGCACCACGACCACCGCCGGCAAGGTGCTCGGCCGGGTCCGCGTCCGGGTCCTCGGCCGCACGGTCACCACGAACGCGCAGGGCCGCGCCGCGCGACCCTGCGCGTCCGCCCGGCGAAGGCGGGCCTCGTCACGGCCCGCGCCACGAAGGCCGGCGTGCGCACGGGGACGACGCGCGTGCGGGTGCTGCGGGCGCGCTGAGCCGGGCAGGGCACCGCACCGCACCGGTGCCGGGCCGCACCGCTGCCGGGCCACGCCGCTGCCGGGCCGCACCGCTGCAGGGCCGCACCGCTGCAGGGCCCGGCCGCACCGCTACCGGGCCACACCGGGCCGGGCCGGGCCCGGCCCGGAGCGCGGGGCCGCGCGGGGCCGCGCCGCGTTCCCCGGATCGTGCACTCCTGCATCGCATATCCGGAACGCGGCACCGACGCACGGGCCGCACCGGGCGCCGCCACGCCGCGTTGCCGAGATCGTGCACTCCCACAACACGAATCCGGAACACGGCGCCGGGCGCCGTCCCGCCCCGCCTCCCGCCCCGGTCTACCGGTGCCCGAACTCCGCCTTGCGTTTGGCCACGAAGGCGGCCATGCCCTCCTTCTGGTCCTCCGTCGCGAACATCGCGTGGAAGACCCGGCGCTCGAAGAGGACGCCCTCGCTCAGGGAGACCTCCTGCGTGCGGTTGACCGCCTCCTTGGTCATCTGGGCGATCGGCTTCGACATGCCGGCGATGGTCGCGGCCGTCTCCAGCGCGTCCTCGATCAGGTGGTCCGCGGCGACGATGCGCGAGACGAGGCCCGCGCGCTCGGCCTCCTCGGCCTTCATGTTGCGGCCCGTCAGGCACATCTCCATCGCCTTCGGCTTGCCGACGGCGCGGGCCAGGCGCTGCGAGCCGCCCATGCCGGGCATGACCCCGAGCTTGATCTCGGGCTGCCCGAAGACCGCGGTGTCCGCGGCGATCAGGACGTCGCCCATCATCGCCAGCTCGCAGCCGCCACCCAGCGCGTAGCCGGCGACCGCGGTGACGATCGGCGTGCGGACGCGGCCGACGGCGTCCCAGCCGGCGAACCAGTCCGCGGCGTACATGTCCATGTAGGACTGCGACGCCATCTCCTTGATGTCGGCGCCGGCGGCGAAGGCCTTGGCCGAGCCGGTGATGATGATGGCGCCGACGCCCGGGTCCGTGTCGAGCTCGCCGAGGACCCCGGTGAGCTCCTGCATGACCTGCAGCGACAGCGCGTTCAGCGCCTTCGGCCGGTTCAGCGTGATCAGCGCGACGCGGTCGTGGCGCTCCAGCAGGATCGTCTCGAACCGGTCCTCGCTCCCGCCCGCCGCGCCGCCCGCGGCGCCACCGCCGGCCGGTGCCGCGTCGGCGGCCGGGCCCC
>WLOB01000071.1 GCA_009699505.1 Actinomycetota bacterium
GATCGCGGTGAAGAACCTCGACACCCGCGAGCACGACATCTTCGACTCCGACGGGTACTTCCAGTACCACGGCGGCATGGTCGCGATGGTCAAGGCGATCACGGGCCAGGAGCCCAAGGCGTGGCTCGGCGACTCCGCCGACCCGACGACGGTGGAGACCCGCACGCTGGCCGAGGAGGCCCGCCGCGTCGTCCGCTCCCGCGTCCTGAACCCGCGCTGGGTCGCCGGCATGATCCGCCACGGCTACAAGGGCGCGATGGAGCTGTCCGTCACCGTCGACTACCTCTTCGGCTACGACGCGACCGCCGGCGTGGTCGAGGACTGGATGTACGAGAAGGTCACGGAGCGCTACGTCGACGACCCCGACGTGCGGGCGTTCCTCACCCGCTCCTCGCCGTGGGCGCTGCGGTCCATCGCCGAGCGGCTCCTCGAGGCCGCGGACCGCGGCCTGTGGGAGACGCCGGACGAGGAGCGCCTGCAGAGCCTGCGCGACGTCCTCCTCGAGGTCGAGGGCGACGTCGAGGAGGCCGGGCAGGCGTAGGGGGTCAGTCGGCCGCGATCGCCTCGCGGCCGACACCGACCGGCACGTCGTCCAGACCGAGGTGGTCGCGGAGCGTCGTGCCGGAGTACTCCTCCCGGAACGCGCCACGGCGCTGGAGCTCCGGGACGACCTGGTCGACGAACTCGTCGAACGCCCCCGGGGTGTGCGCGGCCGAGATGATCCAGCCGTCGGCCTCGCCGCCCTCGACGGCCTCCTGGAGCTGGTCCGCGACGTCGGAGGCGGTGCCCACGAACTGGGGCAGCATGACGCCCTGCGCGTAGAGCCTGCCGACGTCCCGCAGCGTCAGGGAGTCGCGCTCCGATAGCCGTCGGGCGACGTCGAAGAGGCCCTGGGACCCCGGCACGTCGATGTGGTCGACGGGCTCGTCGAGGTCGTGCGAGGAGAAGTCGTGGTCCGTGTGGACCGACAGGGTGATGAGACCCGAGATCGGGTCGGCGAGCTCGTTGTGGAACGCCTGCTTCTCGCGGGCGATCGACTCCGTCTCGCCGATGAACGGCAGGACCGCCGGGAAGATCTTCAGCTGCTCCGGGTCGCGCCCGACGTCCGAGGCGCGCGACTTGATGTCGTCGTAGTAGGCCCGGCGTCCCTCCGGCGTGGGGTCGATCTCGAAGATCGCCTCCGCCCAGCGGGCGGCGAAGTCGCGGCCGCGGGGCGACGAGCCGGCCTGGATCAGCACGGGGCGGCCCTGCGGCGAGCGCGGGACGTTCAGCGGGCCCTTCGTGCGGAAGAACTCGCCCTCGTGGTCGACGGCGCGGACCTTCGACGGGTCGGCGAAGACCCCGGAGGCCTTGTCGCGCACGAGCGCGTCGGGCGCCCAGGAGTCCCAGAGCTTCGTGGTCGCCTCGAGGAACTCCTGCGCGCGCTCGTAGCGCCGGTCGTGCTCGAGGTGCTCGGCGACGCCGAAGTTCAGCGCCTCCGCCTGACTGAGCGACGTCACGACGTTCCAGGCCGCGCGGCCCTTGCTGATGTGGTCCAGGCTCGCGAAGAGCCGCGCGACCTCGTAGGGGTGGAAGTAGGTCGTCGACTTCGTGATCGCCACGCCCAGGTGACGGGTGACCGCCGCGATGGTGGCCGCGGCGAAGGCGGGGTCGATCGTGGCGGAGGCCTGCGTGCCGCGGCTCAGCGCCTCGTCGAGGCCGCCGAACCGGGTGGGGGCGGCGAGCAGGTCGGCGAAGAAGACGAAGTCGAAGCGGCCGCGCTCGAGGATCCGGCCGACCCGCTGGTAGTGGTCGGGTCCGAACACGTCGGGCTCGGACGCCGGGTGGCGCCAAGCGGCGTGCGAGTGGGTGACCTGGGAGGCGATCTGGAAGCCGCCGAGGTGGAGCTGTCGGGTCATGGGGTCCTTCGGGGAGACGGTGGCCGCACGAGGGCGACGGGGCGTCCCTCGAAAGTAGCAATACCCGATCGTGTATTCGACTTTTACGCCGTACGGGGTGGACGCCCGGTCCGGGGGCCCGCCGATGGCCACCACGCCGGACGCCGGAATCCGGCCGTTGGCCACCCGTCGGCTGCACGCCACCCCACCCGACGACCATCAGTCGCCCGTCGCCCGCCACCCCACCCCGCCGTCGTCGTCGAGCGTCGTCCGCTCGACCTCGCCGGCGTCCTCCAGCAGCTCGAGCGACGCCAGGAGCGCGCCGAGTCGCGTCAGGCCGTGCCGGGCGGACGGGACGCCGCGCCAGACCTCGAGGCCCAGGTCCCACGTGCCGCGCGGCTCGGGGCCCAGGGCGTCGCGGACCCGGCCGGTCCGGCGGTCGAGCGCGCCGCGGCGGTCGGCGTGCAGCGCCGGGACGTCGAGCAGGGCCGGCCCGTGGCCCGTGAGGGCGAGGAGGCCCGGGATCGCCGCGGTCTCCTCGAGGGCGGCCAGGTACGCCGCCGCGGGCCGCGCGTCCGTGCCGAGCATGGAGCCGAGCACCGGCGTCAGCGGGGCCGAGCGGAAGACGTGGTCGCCGACGAAGGCGAGCGGCCGGCCGGGGACGGTCGGCTCCTCCTCGACGAAGAGGGTGTCGCTGGGGCTGTGGCCGGGTCGCTCCCGCACGGTGAGGTGGAGGTCGCCGGCGCGGACGACGTCGCCCTCGGACAGCACGCGGTCCGTCGGCGCCGTCGGCAGCGCACGCACCAGCGGCTCCCCCTGCCGGGCCATGTCGAGCAGGGTGCCGGGCGCGCCGTGCCGGTCGATGTGGCGCTCGCCCCACGCGACCTCGCGGACCAGCAGGCCGTGGGGGTCGGCGATCGCGTCGGCGACGGGGGCCGTGGCGGCGATCGCCGCGCCGGACCGCGCCGCGATCTGCGCCGCGAGCCCGGTGTGGTCGAGGTGGTGGTGCGTGACGAGCACGAGCTCGACGTCCTCCAGCGACGAGCCGGCCGTGGCCAGCGCCGCCTCGAGCGTCTCCAGCGTCCCGGGCAGCGGCATCGCGCTGTCGACGAGCGTCGTCGGCCCGTCGCCGCGGACGAGGTGGACGTTGACCCCGCCGGTGATCCCCCCGAGCGGCAGGGCGATCCGGGTGACGCCGGGGACGACCTCCTCGACGGCCAGCGGGTCGACCGGGCTCTGCATGGGGCGATCGTCGCAGGCGGGCGAGCGACACCGGCGGCCGGGCGGACGGCAGGAGGGACCCGGGCGGCAGGAGCGGCCCGGGCCCGGCGGCGCTCAGGCGGCCCGCTGCGCCCCTACGGCCTCCGCCTGCCGGCGGCGGATCGTGCCGAGCTCGCCGGCGGCGTTGGCCTCGCCGCTCAGGAACGCGAAGCCCGCGAGCGCGGTGTCGTTGATCGCGCCGACGGTGCCCACGGACGCCGCGACCCGGGCCGTGCCCGGCGACGCGACGTGCAGGCCGACGAGGCCGAGGCCGACCCACGAGCCCGTGCAGCGCGTGCACGAGAGGAGCTCGCCGACCGCGTAGCGCAGGCCGCGCCCGCGCGGGTGCCGCGGGCCGTCCGCGGGCTCCTCGACGAACGGCCGCCGGAGCCACTCCTCGACCTTCTGCTCGCTGAGCACGCGGGTGAAGGTGAACGTCGCGAGGCCGAGCGGGAGCAGGTCGCGCCCGGTCGGGACGCGCCCGCGCCGGCGGGCCAGCGCCGACACCGCCGCCAGGCCCGAGCCGTAGACGGCCGAGATCAGGGCGTAGTTCGCCGGACGGGTGGGGGTCTCTGCGATCGGGCGCACGGGCGCCTCCTCAGGCGGTCTTCGGGCGGTCCTCGGCGTCGGGCGCGTCCCGCTCGGGGATCTGGAGCTCCTTCTCCGCGCCCGGGACGCCGTCCTCGAACTGCTCGCCGCGGGCGCGCTCGGCGTTGAGCTGCGCGCCGAGCAGGATCGCGATGTTCGTGATCCACAGCCAGACAAGGAAGATCACGACGCCGCCGAGGGTGCCGTAGGTCTTGTCGTACGAGCCGAAGTTCGAGGCGTAGAAGGCGAACAGCAGCGACGCGACGATCCACACGAGCACCGCGAGCAGGCCGCCGGGGGTGACCCACTTGAAGCCGGGCAGCTTCGCGTTCGGCGCGGCGTAGTAGAGGATCGACACCATCGTCGAGACGACGAGCAGGATGATCGGCCACTTCACGATGGAGAAGACCGTCACGAACGTGTCCGACAGGCCGACGGCGCTGCCGATCGCGTCGGCGAGCGGGCCCGAGACGATCACGGCCAGCGCGGCGAGGACGACGAGCAGCAGCAGGACGAGCGTCACGAGCATCTGCAGCGGGCGCAGCTTCCAGATCGGCCGGCCCTCGTCGACCTCGTAGATGTCGTTGGCGACGCGCATGAACGCCCCGACGTAGCCCGACGCCGACCACAGGGCGGTCAGCAGGCCGATCACGAGGAACACCCCGGAGCGCCCGGGCTGCGAGGTGATGGAGCGGATCGGCTCGGCGAACGTCTGCGTGGCGGACGACGGGCCGATCTGCGCGATGACGTCCTGGATGGCCTTCGTCGTCTCGGCCGGGTCCGCGACGACGCCGACGAGCGACACGAGCGCGATCAGCGCCGGGAACATCGCCAGGACGGCGTAGTACGTGAGGGACGCGGCGGCGTCCGTCAGGCGGTCCTCGGAGAACTCGCTCCACGTCCGCTTCAGCGTCGCGACGACTCCGGTGTCGCGTGGGTGTCCCTGGCGCTCGATCTGGCTCATCAGGCCGGTCGGCTACCCGGGCCCCGCGCGAGGAAACGGGGCGCGAGGCCGTCCGGACGCGGTCGCCCGCCGGGTCGGGCTCAGGCGGGCGGCGCGGCCTCGGCGGCGCCGTCGAGCAGGAACAGCTCGACCGAGGCGTCGGCGCGCACGTCGATGCCGCTGATGAACGCCCGCACGCGCCGCCCCGTGGCCTGCTCGACGGGGGCCCGCATGTCGTCCTCCGTGGCGTACTGGAAGAAGAGGCGCACGTCGCGCAGCCGCTGGTGCTCGCCCATCTCGACGAGGCGCTTCTCGGCCGGCGTCTGGGTGTCCTCGAGGACGCAGACCACGGCGTCGGGCCCGGCGAAGTACGTCTTGACCTTCGTCGGCCCGCGGCCGAACTGGGTCTTGTAGATCTGCGCCATGGCGTTCGAGATCGCCTGGAGCGGGCTCTCGTGGGGTGCGGTGAGGGTGTCGGGCGGGGCCATCGCGGGCGAGGGGTGGTGTCGAGGACGCCCGACGGGCACGGGCGTGCTCCAGCCTACGCGCGTGGCGCGCGCGGCGGATGCACTTCTCGGCGCACGTCCCGCCCGGACGCTTCGACGCCCGTCCGGGCCGGGCCCACCCCACGTGCGACGCCTCCCGCGCCCGGGCCGGCTCACCCGTCGCGCAGGGCCTCCCCCGCGCCGGAGCGCCCCGCGTCGCGGGTCTGCTCCCGGACGTCCTGCAGCACGCCCAGGACGACGTCGACCGACGCGGCCGGCCCGGCCGTGCGGACGGCGGGCCGGCGGGGGCGCCCGTCGGCGTCGCGCGCCCGCCCGGGGCCCACGAGCAGCCGGCACCCGCCGCATCGCACGGGGCGGACCGGGAAGGGGTGCGGAGCGGCCTCCTGCAGCAGGCCCCGGCAGTGTGGGCAGTACGCGTCGTCGTCCATGGTCGCGGCTGCATACCCCCGTCCGCGGGGCGCATGCGCGTCGTGCCGCCGTCGTGCCCGGGCCCCGGTGCGGGGAGCCGTCGGGGCCCGTTTGCCCCGGGGGACCGGGGGTACTGGCGCGACGTTCATGGCGCACCCGCCCCCAGACGGACCGGCAGGGGCCGGGCCCGCATGAGCTCCACCGAGCCTCCTCTGCTGCCGCACGTCGCGGCCGGGCCGAACGGCCACGACGCGCTCCGCGCAGACCGGCCCGACGACGGTGCGTGGACCGCCGCGGACCTGGCGCCCCACGAGCGCGAGAAGCACGACCGGACGCTGGCCGCCTGCGGGCCCGGTCCGTTCGGGGCCGCGCTGCTCCTCGGGACGGGCCACGGCGCCCTCCCCGCCCTGCTGGCCGACCGCTGCGCCGAGCTGCTCGCCGTCGACCCGTCGGCCACGGACGTCGCCATCGCCCACGAGCGGCTCCCTGGGGACCCCCGCACCCGCGTCGTGCACGGGGCGCTCCCCGACGACCTGCCCCGGGTCGGCTCCTACGACCTCGTCGTCGCCGCGGACGTGCTCTGCCGCCTGCCCGAGGACGACCTGCGGCGCCTCGTCGACCGCCTCCCCCGCCTCCTGCGGACGGGCGCCCGCGTGGTGGCCGTGCACTGGTCGGGCCAGGCCCCGGACCTCGAGCGCACCGCCGCCGAGGCGCACCGCGCCCTCTGCATCGGCTCCGGGCTGCGCCCGGCCGACCTACCCGCGCCCCCGGGCACCCGCGGCCACCTGCTCGACGCGTTCGACGTGCGATGACCGGCGGCGCGTCGTGAACGGCGCGGTCTACCTCGACCTGGACGGCACTCTCCTGGACCCGGGCGGCGTCCTGGTCCCGGAGAGCCTCATGACCCTGGCCGTCGTCCGCGACGCCGGCCTGCGCCCCGTCGTCCTCACGGGCCGCTCGCGCTGGGCGGCGGCCGCCATCGCGCGCACGCTCGCCATCGAGGACGTCGTCTGCGAGCTCGGCGCCGTCGTGCTCGTCGACGGGCGCCTGCAGCTCGCGGCGCCGGAGGCCGTGCCGTTCCCGCGCGCCCCGCTCCTGGCGGCCCTCGAGGACGTGCCGGCCCAGGAGCACGAGCCCGGGACGCCGCGCATGTCGGGGCTCGTGCTGCGCAGCGCGATGCCCGCCGACGACCTGACGGACGAGCTGCACGCCGCGGGCTTCGGCGGCTGGTGCTGCGTGGACAACGGCCCGAGCCACCTCCCGCTCGACGACGGCCGGCCGTCCCGCGTCGTGCACGTCCTGCCGTCCGGGACGGACAAGGCCACGGGGGTGCGGATGCACCTGCAGATGCGCGACCTGCTGCCGGGGGCCTGCGCCGTCGTCGGCGACTCGACCGCGGACATCGCCTGCCACGCCGTGGTCCCCCGCACGTTCGTCGTGCGCTCGGAGGACGACGAGGCGCTGGCCGAGGCCGCGCGCCTGGGCCTGCACGTGACCGCGTCGCGCGGCGCCGCCGGGGCGCTGGAGGCCGTGCGCACGGTCGTCACGGGCGGCCGGAGCGTGCCGGGCCCGCTCACGCCCCAGGGCTGAGCCGCCGAGGGGCCCGGGGACCGGTGCGGCGGGACCGGGCGGAGGGTCCACCGGACGCGCGGGACCGCGGGGCGAGCCGCCCTGCACCGAGGCCACAGGGGCGTCGGCCGGCGCCGTTGTGGCGACGCCGGCCGCTCACCCGGGAGGGCACCTACCCCGCCCAGGGGGGTCCATACCGGTCGGCGGCGGCGCAGCCCGCGGTCGGCATCCGGCCGTCACGTAAGATCCGGGGACTCCCCGCGAGCCCGCCGCGCGTCTTCGACGTCCCCCTCGGGGCGCGCCCGCCGGCCACGGGGCCCTCGACCCGATGAGCGAACCACCACCTCCAGCCGGCATGCACGACAGTCCACTCCAGGCGATCTCGAACGCCATGGCGCAGATCTACAAGACCCAGTTCGGCCGGGGACCGACGAAGGTGAAGACGTACTTCGCCGGGCCGGACGCGGTCGTCTGCATCCTCGAGGACACGCAGACCCCGGCCGAGAAGCGGCTCGTGGAGCTGCGCGAGGACCAGCGCCTGCGCGACGTCCGCCTGTTCTTCCAGTACGCGACCGAGGACGACCTGCGCGCCCCGGTCGAGCAGGCGACGGGCCGGCGGGTCCGCGCCTTCATCAGCGGCATCGACGTCCGGGCGGACGCCTCGGCCGAGGTCTTCCTGCTCGAGGACGGCGCTACCGCGGCCCGCGAGGCCCCGCCGGCCTGACCGGCGGGCGGCGCCGCCGCGCTCAGGCGGCGAGCGTCAGCGGCTCGTCGGCGGCGTCCGCGCCCTCGATCTCGGCCAGGTGCTCGTGCATCTTCTCGAGCGCCCCGCCGAGGATCCGGGACACCTGCATCTGCGAGATGCCGAACCGCGCGGCGATCTCGCGCTGCAGCTGGCCGTCGTAGTAGCGCAGCACGACCATCTCGCGCTCGCGGTCGTCGAGCGCGGTGCACGCGTCGAGGATCTGCTCGTGGCGGTCGACCGCGGCGTAGCCGGCGTCGGAGCGCCCGAACAGGTCGAGCGCCTCGCGGGTCTCGCCGGCGGGGTGGTCCAGGGACAGCGACCGGTAGCCCTGGCCGCCGATCATGGCGTCCGCGACCCGGTCGGACGGGACCTTCAGGCGCTCCGAGAGCTCGGAGACCGTCGCGGCCCTGCCGGTGCGGGCGTGGATCTCACCCGACTCGCGGTTGATCCGCGCGTCGAGCTCCTGGACCGAGCGGGGCACGTGGATCGCCCAGCAGTGGTCGCGGAAGTGGCGCTTGATCTCGCCGGTGATGTTCGGTGCCGCGAAGGCGACGAACCGGTGGCCGCACTCGGGGTCGAAGCGGTCGATGGCCTTCACGAGGCCGACCGACCCGACCTGCACGAGGTCGTCGAACTCCTCGCCGCGGCCGGCGTAGGGCCGGGCGAGCGCACGGACCAGCGGCATCCCGCGCTCGACCATCTCGGTCCGGGCGGAGCGGTCGTCGTTGTGGTGGTAGCGACGGAGCAGCTGCATGTCGAGCTGCTCGCGACGGGTGGTGATGTCCGGCATGTGATTCCTCCCGCGGAAGGATCCGCGTAGGAAGGGCGATGTCCGGTTCGCGCTCGGAAGACGTGTGACGTCCCGGGGGCGACGAGCCTGCTGCTTCGGATTGCGGGGCGCCGAGAACTCTCATCCGTGCGCGGACATCGCCGGTCGGGGACCCGTTCAGGATCTGGACCGGAGGTGCCGCGCCGCGACGACCTGCACGTGGGACACCGTAACAGCGTGGTGGGTGCGGATGTGAAGATCCGTGGAACGGGTCGTCCACCGGACCGGTGCGGGATCCGCGGCGACGGTGCACTATGGTCGCCGCGTGCACGGCGAGGACGACGCTCCCGAGGGCCCCGGCCCCGACGGCGGTCCGGCGCCCGACGCCGGGGCGTCCCGGGACACCGGCGAGGCGCCCGGCGCGGACGTCGCGGCGACCGGCGACGCGGCCTCGCCCTCGGCGCCCGCCGGCCCCGGCGCGAAGGAGCGCGCCCGCCGCGCCGCCCGCCGGATGCGCGAGCTGAACGAGGACGGGCGGGTGCTCGACGCCGTCGCCCGCCTCCGTCGCCGGCTGCCGGGCGACGACCGCCTCGGCGACCCCCTCTCGACCTCGGACCAGGGGGGCGGCCCGACGATCAGCCGCCGGATCGCCCGGCTCGCCGGGCAGACGACCGGCGGCGCGGTCCACGAGGTCGGGATGGGCGCGCTGCAGGTGTGGCAGGCCGCCGCCGAGCGCAACGGCCGCGGCCGCGGCACGGTCGACATGACCATCCTCTTCACGGACCTCGTCGGCTTCTCGCACTGGGCGCTCGAGGCGGGGGACCAGGCGACGCTCCTGCTCCTGCGCGAGGTCGGCGGGGTCCTCGAGCCGGCGGTGCAGGGCCGGCGCGGCCAGGTCGTGAAGTGGCTCGGCGACGGGATGATGGCCGTCTTCCGCGAGCCCGAGGACGCGCTGCACGCCGTCGAGCGCATGTGGGCGGGCCTCGAGGGCATCGAGATCGCCGGCTACCAGCCGCGGATCCGGGCGGGCATGCACGTCGGCCGGCCCCGCCGGGTCGGCGCGGACTACCTCGGCGTGGACGTCAACATCGCCGCCCGGGTGGCCCAGGCCGCCGGCACGAGCGAGCTGCTCGCCTCGGACGCCGCGGTCGCCGGGATCGACCCCGCGGCCGTGGACGCGCGGCGCCGCAAGCGGTTCCGGGCGAAGGGCGTGCCGCCCGAGCTCGAGGTCTTCGCGCTCCGCAGCACCTAGGGGCCGCGGGACGGGCGACGGTGGCCCGGCCGCCCCGCCTCAGCGGGAGGCGTCGGCCGCGCCGCGGCCGATCAGGCGCTCGTCGGCGACCGCCTCGACGGCCTCGACGGCGACGGCCGCGGGCGCGTCGGCGTCGCGGCCCCGCGTCCGGCGGCGGAGGGGGTGCACGACGCGGCCGGCGATCCGGTCGATCTGCTGCAGCGACCCGCTCATGCCCTCGACCTGGTCCTCCATCCGGTCGACGGAGGCGTACATCGCGTCGACCGCCCCGCGCAGGTGCGTGACGTCGGGCGGCAGGCGGCCGATCTCGACCTTGAGGTCGTCCACGGCGCCGATGACGTCGCGGATGTCGCCGCGCATGCCCTTCATGTCGTCCCGCACCTCGGCGAGCACCCCGAGCTCCTGCCGCAGCAGGTCGATCGACGCGGGGAGCGTGCGGAGGGCGCGCTCGAGCGCGACCACCGCATCGAGGGCGGCCTCGATGCGGGGCAGCAGCTGCGGGAGCTGCGGGAGAGCGAGTGTGGGCACGGGGACGCGCATGAGGAGACCGGCAGCCTGTTCCCCGTTCGGGCGGTCGTCAAGCGGTCGGGACGGATTTCCGCTCAGCGGCGCGCTCCGCGACGACCCGCTCGTCCGCCCCCGCGGCCACCGTGGCGGCCCCGAAGGAGCGGCCCAGCGCCCGGACCTCGGCCTCCATCTGCGGCACCATCGTCTTCGCCTCGCGCTTCAGCACGAGGTCGCCGACCGGGCTGATCGTCAGCGTGCGGAAGAGCGAGAACCACCGGAGCGAGCGCGGGACGTAGATCCGGCGCTTGCGGCGCGTGATCCCGTCGGCGAACGACTGGGCGCAGTCCTCGACGGACGTCGTGCCGCCGAGCGGGCCGGGGAGCTTGGAGCGGACCTGCCGGAAGGTCGCGAGGTCGTCCTCGATGTTGCGGACGAGGTCCGTGTCGATCCAGCCCGGGTGCGCGGAGCCGACGCGGACGCCCTTGTGCGCGACCTCGAGGCGCAGGGAGTTGGCGAACGCCTCGGCGCCCGCCTTCGAGGCGCAGTAGGCGGCCATGCCCGGCAGCACCGTGAACGACGCGAGGGACGCGACGACGAGGACGTAGCCGCGCCGCCTCTCGATCTCGGGCAGCGCCGCGGAGACGGTGCGGATGACCCCGTTGAGGTTCACGTCGACGGTGCGCACGAGCGCGTCGGCCGGGTTGACCGCCACCGTGCCGTTGTTCGACACGCCCGCGTTGGCCATCACGACGTCGATGCCGCCGAGCTGCTCGACGGTGCCGCGCACGGCGGCCTCGATGGCCTCCTGGTCGGTCACGTCGGCCTCGAACCACGCGTGGCGGGCCGGGCCGGACGCGTTCAGCTCGTCGGCGAGGGAGCGGAGCAGCTCGGGCTCCATCCCGACCAGGGAGATGCTCGCCCCGCGGCGGGCGAGCTCCCGCGCGGTCTCGGCGCCGATGCCGCGGGCGGCCCCCGTGATCAGCACGACCTGGCCCTGCACGCTCTTCGTCATGCGCGCAGGCTACCCGTCCGTAGCCTGGCGCGTGTGCCGTGGGGCACGGGGTCTACTGACGAGTAGGTCCGCGGTGGCCCGCGACCGCCGTCCCCCGGGCGGGGCCGCGAACGCCCCTGCGCCGGGGCCCCGGGGGCCCGCGGGGGTACTGTCGAAGCATGGTCCCGCCAAGCACCACGGGCCCGGGCGGCGACGCCCCGGCGACCACCCCCGAGCCCGAGGACGACCTCCACGTCTCGCGGGTGGTCCTGACCTCGGGCGTCGCGGCGCTCGGCGGCTTCCTCTTCGGCTTCGACTCCTCCGTCATCAACGGGGCGACGTCCGCGATCCGCGAGGAGTTCGACCTCAACTCGTTCGTGCAGGGCTTCGTCGTCGCGATCGCCCTGCTCGGCGCGGCCGTCGGCGCCTGGTACGCCGGGCGGATCGCCGACCGCTACGGGCGCATCCGGGTCATGGTCATCACGGCGGGCATCTTCATCCTGAGCTCCGTCGGCTCCATGCTCGCGTTCTCGTGGATCGAGCTCGCGGTCTGGCGGCTCATCGGCGGCGCCGCGATCGGCTCCGCGTCGGTCATCGCGCCGGCGTACATCGCCGAGATCGCGCCGGCGCACCTGCGCGGCCGCCTCGGCTCGCTGCAGCAGCTCGCGATCGTGGTGGGCATCTTCGTCGCGCTCCTCTCGGACTACTTCCTCGCGGAGGCGGCCGGCGGGGCGGGCAACGACCTGTGGCTCGGGCTGGAGGCGTGGCGCTGGATGTTCCTGGCCGCCGCGGTGCCGGCCCTGGTCTACGGCGTGCTGGCGCTGCAGATCCCGGAGTCCCCGCGCTACCTCGTCGCCCACCACCGCGAGAAGGAGGCGCGGTCGGTCCTGCGGCGCTTCGTCGGCGGCGACCCGGACTCCCGGATCCGCGACATCGTCCGCACGCTGAAGGGCGAGGGGCAGGTCCGGGTGCGCGACCTGCGCGGTCCCGCGTTCGGCCTGCTGCCGATCGTGTGGGTCGGCATCCTGCTGTCCGTCTTCCAGCAGGCGGTCGGGATCAACGTGATCTTCTACTACTCGTCCGAGCTGTGGCAGAGCGTCGGCTTCTCCGAGTCCGACTCGATGATCACGAGCGTCATCACGTCCATCGTGAACATCGTCTCGACGCTCGTGGCGATCGCCCTGGTCGACAAGGTCGGCCGCAAGCCGCTGCTGCTCTTCGGCTCGATCGGGATGTTCGTCACCCTGGGGGCGCTGGCGATCCTCTTCGGCACCGCGCCGGTCGTCGACGGCGAGCCGAGCCTCGACGGCTTCCGCGGCGTGCTCGCGCTCGTCGCCGCGAACGGCTTCGTCGTCTCCTTCGCCACCTCGTGGGGCCCGGCGGTCTGGGTGCTCCTGGGCGAGATGTTCAACAACCGCATCCGCGCGACCGCGCTGGCCGTCGCCGCGGCGGCGCAGTGGATCGCGAACTTCGCCATCACGACGACGTTCCCGAGCCTCTCGTCCGTGTCGCTGTCGCTGGCCTACGGCCTCTACACGGCCTTCGCGTTCCTGTCGATCATCTTCGTCTGGAAGGCCGTGACGGAGACGAAGGGGCGCGAGCTCGAGGACATGTGAGCCGGCCCGCGGTCGTCCCGGGCGGGGCCCGCGGCGGCCGGCGGGGGTCCGGTAGCGTCCGCTCGGCCTTGCCCGCCGTCCGCTTCCCCTTCTCCGCCCTCGTCGGACAGGACGACCTGCGTCGCGCGCTCCTGATCAACGCGGTGGCGCCCGACGTCGGCGGCGTCCTGGTCCGCGGGGAGCGCGGCACGGCGAAGACCACCGCCGTCCGCGCGCTCGAGACGCTGCTGCCGCCCGTCGACGGCCGGCCCGCGCCGCTCGTCGAGCTGCCGGTCGGGGCGACCGTCGACCGGGTCGTCGGCACGCTGGACCTCGAGCGAGCGCTGCAGGACGGCGAGGCCGTGCTCCAGCCGGGCCTGCTGGCCCGCGCCCACCAGGGGATCCTCTACGTCGACGAGGTCAACCTCCTCGGCGACCACCTCGTCGACGTGCTGCTCGACGCCGCCGCGCAGGGCGAGGCCGTCGTGGAGCGCGACGGCGTCTCCGTCCGCCACGACGCGCGGTTCGTCCTCGTCGGCACGATGAACCCGGAGGAGGGCGATCTGCGGCCGCAGCTCCTCGACCGCTTCGGGCTGTCGGTCACCGTCGCGGGCTCCACGGACCCCGGCGTCCGCGCCGAGGTCGTCCGCCGGCGCCTGGCCTTCGAGGCCGATCCCGCGGGCTTCGCGGCCCGGTACCGCGACGAGGAGGAGGCGACCGCCGCCCGGATCGCCGCCGCCGCGGCGCGCCTGCCCCGCGTCGTCCTGGGGGACCGGATGCTGCGGCTGATCACCGGCGCCTGCGCCCGCCTCGGCGTCGACGGCATGCGGGCCGACCTCGTCGCCGCCCGCTGCTCCCGTGCCATCGCGGCGCTCGAGGGCCGCGACGAGGTGGAGGAGGGGGACGTCCACGCCGCGATGCTCCTGACCCTCCCCCACCGTCGCCGCCGCGGGCCGCTGGACCCGCCGGGCCTCGAGCCCGAGGAGCTCGACGACGCGCTGCAGGAGGCCCGGGACGACGACCCGGGCGAGCCGGACCCCGATCCGGACGGCGGTCCCGACGGGGACGGGCCGGACGACGGCGGGACGGACGGTGGCGGCGCCGACGGGCCCGGCGACGGCCGGGACGCCCCGGACACCGACGGTCCCGGTCCCTCGGACGGCCCGGCCGACGCGCCGTCCTCCGACGGCCCCCGCGCCGCGGGTCCTCCGCCGCGGCCCGGCGACGCCTCCGGGCGTCCCGAGGACGCCCCGGGCGGCAGCGAGACCCCGGACGCCGGCGAGGCGCCGCAGGACGCGGGCCCCGACGACGGGCAGGCCCCGGCGCCCGCCGGCGCAGGCCCCGCCGCACAGGCCGGCGAGGAGCGCCCCTTCGCGCCGGGCGCGGCCGCCCGCGAGCGCACGGAC
>WLOB01000072.1 GCA_009699505.1 Actinomycetota bacterium
GGCCACCGCCGGCGTCGCGACGCCGGACGCGGTGAGCGTCTCGAGCTCGGCGTTCAAGCAGCTCGGCGCCGCCGACGCCCTCGGTCGCGTGGGCGAGCGCCTGGGCTACCCCCTCGTGGTCAAGCCGTCCCGCCAGGGCTCCGCGCTGGGCCTGCGGATCGTCTCGCGGGCCGAGGAGGCCCCGGGCGCCCTGCTGGCGGCCCTCTCCTACGACGACCGGGTGCTGCTCGAGCGGCACGTCGACGGCCGCGACCTCTCGGTCTCCGTCCTCGACGGCGCGACGCTGCCGATCGTCGAGGTCGAGCCCACCGACGTCGACCGCTACTCCGCCCGGTACACGATCGGGCGCACGACGTTCACGTGCCCGGCGGACCTCTCCCCCGCCACGGCGGCCGCCGCCGAGGAGCTGGCGCTGCAGGCCTTCCACGCCCTGGGCTGCCGCGGCTTCGCCCGGATCGACCTGCTGCTGGACCGCGGGACGGAGGAGCTGACGGTCCTCGAGGTCGACGCCGTGCCCGGCCTGACCCACACGAGCTACCTGCCCGTGGCGGCCGAGGCCGCCGGCATCGACTTCGACGCGCTCGTGGCGCGCCTCGTCGACCTGGCGCTGCAGGCGCCGGTCGCGCGGGCCTGAGGGACCCACCGCGCAGAGCGGGCTCAGAGGTCCGCCGTGGGCGGGCGGAGGCCTCCGCCTGCAGGATCCGTCCCACGCGAGCGGCGGCGCGCCACCTGCAACGGATCTTGCAGAACCCCAGGCAGGCGAGCCGCCGGCCCGGGTTCAGCCCTGCTGGCCGAAGTCGTCCGGGGAGACGTCGTCGAGGAAGCTGCGGAAGCGGTCGACGACGTCGTCGGCCTCCTCCGAGCCCTTGTCGAACTCGATCGCGGACTCCTCGATGACCTCGTCGGCCGCGAAGATCGGCGCGCCGCACCGCACGGCGAACGCGAGGGCGTCGGAGGGCCGGGAGTCGACCTCGACCTCCTTGCCGTTCTGCTCGAGCGTGATCGTCGCGTAGAAGGTGTTGTCGCGCAGCTCGGTGACCGCGACCTTGGTGCACTTGACCTCGAACTGCTCGAGGACGTCGACCATGAGGTCGTGCGTCATCGGGCGGGGCGTCGATGCGCCCTGCAGGCGCATGAGGATCGCCGCCGCCTCGGGGTGCCCGATCCAGATCGGGAGGAAGCGGTTGGACTCGGCGCACTTCAGGAGCACGATCGGCTGCTTGCCGACCATGTCGAAGCTCACGCCGTAGATGGTCATCTCCTGCATGGATCTGCTCCGAGGGGAGGGTGCGGTGGACCAGAAGGCCGACTCGGCATCCTGCCCCACGAGTATAGGCCGGGGACCCGGCGGGTCCCCGCCGCCGCGGGACCTCGCGGACCGGCGTCCCGGGCCCGCAGGAGGCGTCCCGGAACGACGAACGGCCCCGTGGGGGCCGTTCGTAGTGGGCGATCCTGGATTCGAACCAGGGACCTCTTCCTTATCAGAGAAGCGCTCTAACCGACTGAGCTAATCGCCCCGAGGACGGAGAAGACTAGCGCAGACGGACGGAACGCGCCTCGTCGTCGACCGACCGCGAACGCCCGCCACCACCCGCGATCCGGGGCTGCCGGAACCCGTCCGCCGAGCGCACGCGGGAGATCGGGCGGACCACGTCCGCCGGACGCACCCCGGAGGTCGAAGGGCGCTGGGCGCCGGGGCCGCGAGCCGAGGGGTCCGGCGCGGTGCACGTCGGCGCCCCTCCGCCGCCGGACCCCGGCTCAGGCGTCGAGGCGCTCCATCAGGCGACGGGCGGCGCCGGCGTCGCGCAGGCGGATCTCGATCGTAAAGCCGTCGCCCTTCGGCCGGACCTCGACGTCGTGGCCCATGCGCCGGCCGAGCCGGTCGCCGAGGTCGGTCGCGGCGGCGACCTGGTCGGCGGGGGCGACCTCGCGGGAGCGCTTCGCCCGGTGGCCGGTGCCCTCGGCCCGGGCCTTCTGCTCCAGGACGCGCACGGACCATCCCTGGTCCGCGGCGGTCTGCCCGAGGGCCTTGCGGGCGTCGTGGCCGTCCGCCAAGAGCAGCGCGCGACCGTGGCCCTCGGTCAGGCGGCCCTCGCCGATGAGGTCCAGCGTCTCGTCGGGCAGGTCGAGGATGCGCAGCAGGTTCGAGATCGCCACGCGCGAGCGGCCGACCATCCGGCCGACCGCCTCGCGGGTGAGGCCCATGTCCTCGACCAGGGCGGAGATGGCGCGTGCCTCCTCGACGGGGTTGAGGTCCGCCCGCGCCATGTTCTCGACGAGCGCCGCCTGCAGGGTGGTCGCGTCGTCGCGCTCCTGCACCAGGGCGGGCAGCTCCCCGAGCCCGGCGAGCTGGGTGGCCCTCCAACGACGCTCGCCGGCGACGAGCTCGTAGCGGCCGCCCGGCATGGGGCGGACGAGGACGGGCTGCAGCATGCCCCGGTCGGCGATCGAGTCCGCGAGGGCCTGCAGCGCCTCGGGCTCGAAGGTCCGGCGTGGCTGGTGCGGGTTGGCGACGACGAGCTCGACGGGCAGGGTGCGGAGCTCCGCGCGGCGCTCGCCGCCCGACTCGCCGTGCTCGTCGGCGGACAGGATCGCGGCCAGGCCGCGTCCCATCCCGCGCTGCTTGGGCTTAGCCACGGGCGACCATCTCCTTCGCCAGCTCGAAGTACGCCGTGGCGCCGTTCGAGTGGGGGTCGTGGTGGATGACCGGGATGCCGTAGCTCGGCGCCTCGCTGATGCGGACGTTGCGCGGGATCACCGTGTCGAAGACGAGTTCGGGGAAGTGCTCGCGGACCTCGCGCTCGACGTCGTGCGCGAGCCGGGTCCGGGTGTCGTGCATCGTGAGCAGCATGCCCGCGATCGCGAGCCGCGGGTTCAGGCGGCGCTGGATCAGCCCGAGCGTGTCGAGCAGTCCGGCGAGGCCCTCGAGCGCGAAGTACTCCGCCTGCACCGGCACGATGACGCGATCGGCGGCCACGAGCGCGTTGATCGTCAGCGGCCCGAGGGAGGGCGGGCAGTCGAGCAGGACGAACCGGAAGTCCTCCCGGACCGTCGACAGCGCGTCGCGCAGACGACCGTCGCTGCCGGCCTCGCGGGCCAGCTCGACCGTCGCGGCGGCGAGGTCCGGGTTGGCCGGCAGCAGGGACAGCCCCTCGATGCTCGTCTCCACGACCGCCTCGGCCGCGGGGACGTCACCGCGCAGGACGTCGTAGACGCTGGGCTCGATGTGCTTGTCCACACCGAGGGCGACGGTGGCGTTCGCCTGCGCGTCGATGTCGATGAGGAGGGTGCGGTACCCGGCCTCCGCGATGCAGGCGGCGAGGTTGACGGCGGTGGTCGTCTTGCCCACGCCGCCCTTCTGATTCGCGATGGCGTAGATCGTTCCCAAGGGCCACCGAGGGTACCGGGCGACCCTGCGGCACGAAGGTCGGGGGACGGTCTCGGCACCCTTGGCGTCATCGGTGGGCCGTTTCACGTGAAACGGCGAAGGCGGCGTCCCAGGCGCGTCGAGACCCGGTCCGGGCCAACGTAACCGGGGAGCGGTCTGATCGTCGCGCCCAGCGGGGGCCGAGCGGGGATGGAGACGCCTCAAGAGTGGCCGTGGGGGATCCCGTCGGGCGCCCGGACCACCTGCCGACACCTGACGTGTGGACGACGGTGACGGAGCGCACCGTTTCACGTGAAACGGTGCGTGGCCGCAATCTCACCTCGTCGACAATCCGGGCAACCGCCTCGCGAGGAACGCTCGCCGCGCCACGTGACCCGGGACGGGCGGGCGTGGCGGGCGTGGGACGCCTCCCCGTCGAGCCCCACCTAGGCACGACACGGCGCCGGCGTGGTCGCGGCCAGAGAGCCGCGCCCGAGCCCCACCGGTGATCCGCCGCACCCCCTAGGCTGGGCACGTGAGCGACGCGGCCGGTACGCAGCCCGGTACCGGGGACACCCCGGCGAGGGACGGCGACACCCCGACGCCCCCCGGGGCGTGCTGAGCCGAGCCGCCACGAGGACCGGGATGGTCCTCGCCCTCGTCGCCTGCTCCTCGATCGCCGGGTGCGGCGGCGGCGGCGCGTCGGTGGACGCCGGCACGCCACCCGGGACGTCGACGGCCCGCCCGTCCCAGAGGACGGACGACCGGACGGTGGCGGACCGGATCGCGTACCTCCGCGTCTTCCAGGACGCGAACGGTCGGCTCGCCCGCGACGCGCCCCGTGCGCAGCAGCGCCTGCTCGACGCCACCGACGCCCCGTCCGTGCGTGCGGCGGCGCGCGGTGTCCGCGACGTCATGTCCCGCTTCGCGGCCGACCTCGCACGAGCACGGCCGCCCGCAGGGACCGCCTGGGAGCACCGCCGGGTCGTCGACCGCACGAACGAGCTCGCGGCCGCCTACGCGCCGGTGTTCGACGGATCGACGACCCGCACCACCGTCGGTCCCGATGCCCCGGAGGACGCCGCGCTGCAGCGGATCACCCGACTCGGCGACCTCTGGCAGGCCGACCTCGCGCGGCTCGGCGACGCCGTCTCGCGTCGGCCCTGAGCCGGACGCCGCCCGGGGGCGACGCACCTCGGGTCAGCCCAACGGCTTGCGGCGCGCCTCGCCGGCCTGGCGCGGGAAGCCCTTCGGCGTCGGACCGCTCTTGATGTGGACCACGAGCCGGCGGTTCTCCGCCTCGGGCCACGGCGTGACCTCGATCTGCTCGGGCGGCGACATCCGCAGCCGCTTGGCCGCGGCGCGGGCGACGGTCTCCTCGTCGCCCTCGATGGAGCCCTTCCACGCCACGAGGCGGCCGCCCGGGGCCAGCAGGGGGCAGGCGTACTCGAGGAGCACGCCGAGCTGCGCCACGGCGCGGGCGGTGACGACCTCGGCCCAGCCCTGCCCCTCCCACCACGTCTCGGCCCGCGCGTGCACGCCGCGGACGTTGGTGAGGCCCATGCGCTCGGCGCACGAGACGGTCCAGGCGACCTTGCGCCCGACGGTGTCGAGCGCGACGACCTCGGTCTCCGGCCGGGCGGCCGCGAGGACGAGCGCCGGGACGCCGGCGCCCGTGCCGATGTCGACGATGCGCGCCGCTCGCGACAGGGCCGGGACGACCAGGCCGGAGAGCCCGTCGGCGACGTGGCGGTCCACGGCGTCCTCCGGGTCGGTGACGGTCGTCGCGGCGTGCTCGTCCGTCTCGTAGACGTCGAGCAGGATCCGGAGCTGGTCGACCGCGGCGGCGGGCAGCTCGTGCTCCGCGGCCAGCTCGTCGAGGCGGCCCTCGACGCGGTCGGAGAACCGACGGACGCTCATGCCCGGGTCCCGGTCGACCCGGCCGGGACGGGACGCACGGCGGTGGTGCTCACGCCTTGGGGCGCGAGACGACGAGGTGCCGGTCCGGCTCGTCGCCCTCGCTGTGCGTGGCGACGTCCCCGCGGTCGCGGAGCCGCTCGTGCACGAAGCGCCGCTCGCTCGCGGTCATCGGGTCGAGCGCGACCGGCTCGTCCGTACGCAGCGCGCGGTCGGCGGCCTCGTCGGCGACCCGCTCGAGGATCGCCTCGCGGCGCGTCCGGTAGTCGCCGGCGTCGACCGTGACGACCCAGTCGCCGCCGGGTGCGTGCTTCGCCGCGATGCGGGTCGCCAGGTGCTGCACGGCGTCGATGACGTGGCCGTGGCGGCCGATGAACGGCGCCACGGAGTCGCCGTGCAGGGTGGCGGTGATCCGGGTGCCCTCGCGGGTCACCTCGACCTCGTCGCCGGCCTCGATCGCCACGGCGACGCGGCCGACCATCGTGCCGACCTCGGCGGCGATGCGGCCGCCGATCTCGTCCTGCTCGGCCATCCTCAACGCCTCCGGCCCGAGCGCTTCTTCTTGCGCTTGCGCGGCGGCGGGGGCGGCTTGGGACCGCCGGAGCCGCCCGACCCGCCGGAGCCGCCCGCCTTCGTCTTGACGGCCGCGGCACCGCCCGGCGCGACGTCGACGTCGTCGTCCTCGACCTTCACCGGCTTGACGTGGCCGTAGACCTGGATGAGACCCCACTGCTGGACGAGCGTGAAGACGTTCGTGGTGATCCAGTAGATGAACAGGCCGGACGGCGGCTTGATCGGGATGAGGAAGAACACGAAGACCAGCGGCAGCGCGAGCATCAGGCGCTTCTGGTTCTTGTCCGCCGTGGGCGGCATGTTCACGATGGACGAGGCCATCTGCGAGCCGACGTAGAGGACCAGCAGCAGGATCAGGAGGCTGCCGGTGGCGACGGCGGTGATGTCCGTGATGCCGATGAAGCCCTCGCCGAAGCCGCCGACCTTGATGCCCGGCGTCGCCTGGATGCGCTCGAGCGCGTCCTCCGACGTGAACGTGAAGTTCGTGGACGGGTTCGGGACGACGTGACACCCGATGTCGTGGGGGAGGTTCAGGTCACGTCCACCACCACAGATCTCGAACTTCAGATCCGTGCGGAGCATGTAGTAGAACGAGATCAGGAACGGGATCTGCACCAGGAGCGGCAGACAGGATCCGAACGGGTTGACCTTGTGCTCCGAGTAGAGCTTCATCGTCTCCTGCTGGAGACGCGGCTTGTCGTCCTTGTACTTGACCTGCAGGGCCTTCATCTGCGGCGTGATCGCCTGCAGTCCGCGCATGGACTTGAACGACTTGACGCCCAGCGGCAACACGGCGAGGCGCAGCAGGATCGTGAGCACGATGATCGAGAGACCCCAGCCCAGGCCGATCTGATCGTGGAAGAACTCCAGGATCGGCAGGAACAGGTTGATGAGCCACTGGATCGGGGCGATGACGGCTGCGGGCATGGAACTCGTTCAGTCGTTCAGGACGGCGATGAGGAACGGCGGGAGCGGAACAGCCGCTGGGCCGACACGGGATCGTATCCGCCGTGGCTCCAGGGGTTGCACCTGAGGATCCGCCACGTCGCGAGGACGAGCCCGCGGAGGACCCCCTCGGTCCTGACGGCCTCGACGGCGTAGTGGCTGCAGGTCGGCTCGTACTTGCACGAGCGCGGGAGCGCGGGGGAGATCAGGCGCTGGTAGACGCGGATCGGCGCCACCACGATCGACCGGAGGACCGGCATCAGGACTGCGCGTCCGGTGACGGGACGACGGGTGCGGCCTTGTCGACGAGCTCGCGCAGCGCGTCGGCGATGCCGGCCAGGCCGTCGCGCTCGGCGACGCCCAGCGCGTCGGGGCGGGCCACGAGGACGAGGTCCACGGACGGGAAGCGGTCGACGTGCTCGTTCACGGCCTCGCGGAGGAGGCGCTTGACGAGGTTGCGCTCGACGGCGCCGCCGACCCGGCGGGAGACGCTGAGACCGACGCGCGGGTCGCGCGCCGCGTCGGCGTCGTCCCGCGGGAACAGGTGCAGCACCAGGTGGCGGTTGCCGAACGAGCGCCCCTTGCGGAAGACGCGCTCGAAGTCGGCGCTGCGGGTCAGCCGACCCCGCTTCGACCGCGGAGCGGCCGGACGGGGATCAGGCATGGACTCAGACGGAGACGGTGAGCTTCTTGCGGCCCTTGGCGCGGCGGCGCTTCAGGACCTCGCGGCCGGCCTTCGTGGACATCCGCTCGCGGAAGCCGTGGGTGCGGGCGCGCTTGCGCTTCTTCGGCTGGTAGGTGCGCTTCATCTCAAGAGCTCGGGTCGGGGGGCTCGCGATCCGACAGCAGGCACGACGGCCTGCCCGGCGCGGGCACGGAACGGGCAGTCTAGCGGGCGGGCCGCGGACGGGCGCAGCGGTATAGAGCACCCCCCGGACGGACCTCCGGGGACCATCGGCAAGGCTTTCGCGCTCTTTCCGGGAAGTCCGGCCGGAACGGCCGTCCGCGAGCCGTCGAGGCGGTGGGCCGCTGGTATATTCGCGGCTCGCCGTCGCCCCTGGTGACGGCCTCCTCGGGGCCCGCCTGCGGCCTCCCACCGGACCCCTCGCCGCTCGTGGAGCGGCCACCTCCTGCTGCCGTGACCCACTCCGACCTCGACCGCGCCTGGGCGGCCATCATCGAGGACGCCCGGCGGCAGATCGGCGACGGCGCCTGGGACAGCTGGCTCGCCGTGCTGCGTCCGGTGTCGACGGACGGCAGCCACCTGTGGGTCCAGGCGCCCTCCCACGCGCGCACGTGGATCGAGGCGCGCCTGACGCCGCTCCTCAGCGCGAGCGCCACGCGCGTCATGCGTCGACCGCTGCAGGTCGTGCTCGCCCCGGACGAGGCACCGCGGCCCTCCCTCTCCCCGGGCGCCTGGTCCGGCGGCCGCGAGCAGGCCCCGGCCGAGCCGCCGCCGGCCGAGCGGCCCTTCACCCCGCGGTTCCGCTTCGAGGAGTTCGTCCTCGGGCCGTCGAACCGCTTCGCGCACGCCGCGGCGCTCACCGTGGCCGAGAACCCGGGCGTCACGTACAACCCGCTCTTCCTGCACGGCCCTCCCGGGACCGGCAAGACGCACCTCCTGCACGCGATCGGCCAGTACGCCCGGCAGCACCACGAGGGCATGCGCGTCCGGTACTGCACCGCGGAGACGTTCACGACGGAGTTCACGGGCGCGCTGCGCACGAAGGGCATCGCCGCCTTCAAGGAGCGCTACCGCGAGCTCGACCTCCTGCTCGTCGACGACGTGCAGTTCCTCATGGGCAAGAAGAAGACGGAGGAGGAGTTCTTCCACACCTTCAACGCCCTGCAGGAGGCCGGCGCGCAGCTCGTGCTGACCGCCGACCGCGTCCCGCCGGAGATGGGCGACCTCGAGCAGCGCCTGCGCGACCGCTTCGCGTCGGGCCTGGCCGCCGAGGTCGAGCCGCCCGACGTCGCCACGCGGCTCATGGTCCTGCGCAAGCGGATCACGGGGCAGGCCATCGAGCTGGCCGACCCGGGCGCCCTCGAGGAGATCGCCCGCCACGTCAGCACGAGCGTGCGCGCCGTCGAGGCCGCCCTCGTCCGCGTGGTCGCCTACGCGTCCCTGACGGACCGCCCCGTGACGGCGAGCCTCGCCCGCGAGGTGCTCGGCTCGCTGTACCCCGGCCGCGTCCGCACCCCGGGCCAGCGCACGGACGACCCCGTCCTGGCCCCGGTGACCGTCCCGCACGTCCTGGCGGCGATCGCCGAGACCTTCGACGTCTCGCAGGACGACCTCCTGTCGAAGCGCAACGACCGGCGCCTGTCGTGGGCCCGCAAGCTCGCCATGTACCTCGCGCGCGAGGAGACGGGGGCGTCCTACCCGTCCCTCGGACGCGACTTCGGCGGCCGGAACCACACGACCGTGATGACGGCCTGCCGCAGCGTGAAGGAGCGGATCGACCGCGATCCGAGCGCACAGGTGGACCTCACGCGTGTGCGTTCCCTGTTGCTCGACGTGCGCGCCGGCGAGGGCCCGGCCGGAGACGGTCCACAGGCCGACCGGCATGGGTGACAGACTGCACAGCGTCCTGTGCGTGGTGGCCGTCCTCCATCTCCCGTCGACCACGGGCGATGCGGGTCGACCGACCGACCGCCGCACAGGACGCACAGGCCTTCCTACGACTCCTGATCACTCTTCTCTCCCGAGGACTTCAAGGTGAAACTGCACACCGCCGCACAGGACCTGCTGGGGCACCTCCAGTCGCTCAGCCGCATCGCGTCGGGGCGCCTCGCCAACCCGACGCTGTCGGGGGTCCAGATCGCTGCGACGGGTGACGGCATCGAGCTGCGCGCCACCGACCTCCAGGTCGGGCTGCGCATCGCCCTCGAGGGCGACGTCGAGCGCCCCGGCACCGTCGTCCTCCCCGCACGCCTCCTCCTCGACATCACCCGTCAGGCCCCGGGCCCGCGGCTGACGCTCGAGCTGCGGACGGAGGAGCAGGACGTCGAGGTCACCGCCGGCTCCGCCGTCTTCCACCTCCGCACCCTGCGGGGCGAGGACTTCCCGCCGCTGCCGGAACCCTCGGGCGCCGCCGGCGTCGAGGTCTCCGCCGCCGCGTTCGTCGCGACGACGGCCAAGGTCGTCCGCTCCGCCGCGAAGGACGACACCCGGCCGCTCCTGGCCTGCGTGCTCGTCCGCGCCGAGGGCGAGGTGCTGACGATGGTGGCGACGGACTCCTACCGGCTGTCCGAGAAGAAGACGACGCTCGAGGAGGCCCTCGAGGGGTCCTTCGAGGCGAACGTCCCGGCCCGCGTCATGCAGGAGCTCGAGCGCCTCGTCCCGGCGAGCGGCGCCGAGACCCTGACGGTCGCCCGCGGCGAGAACCAGGTCCTGTTCACGGTCGGCGAGCACGTCCTCAGCTCCCGGCTGGTCGACGGCACGTTCCCGCAGTACCGGTCGCTCATCCCCGACACGTTCGACCACGAGCTCCGCGTGTCGACGGGCGAGCTGCGCGAGGTCGTCTCCCGCGTGTCGCTGCTGGCCCAGAAGGCGGCCGCGCTCAGCCTCTCGTTCTCCGAGGGCGAGCTCGTCGTCTCCGCGCAGACGCAGGACGTCGGCGAGGCCCGCGAGGCGCTCCCGGTGCCGTTCCACGGCGAGCCGTTCGCCATCGGCTTCAACCCGGAGTACCTGCGGGACGGCCTCGACACGATCGACGGCGACGAGGTGCTGCTGCGCCTGACGAGCCCGATCCGTCCCGGGCTGCTGCAGACCACGGACGACCAGGGCTTCCTCTACCTGATCATGCCCATCCGCCTGAACTCGTAGGGCAGGCGGGATCCCGGCCCGAAGCGACCACGTGGGCACGCCGACGGCGCCCGCGCCGGGCCCGTCGGCCGTGGCCACGCACCTCGTCGGGCTGCGGGTCCGCGACGTGCGGACCTACGTCGAGGCGGACGTCGAGCTCGGACCGGGCCTGACCGTCGTCGCCGGCCCGAACGGCGCCGGCAAGACGAACCTCCTCGAGGCCGCCTATCTGGCGTGCACCGGCCGGTCGTTCCGGCAGGCCGCGGACGCCGACCTCGTGCGTCGCGGTGCCGAGGTCGGGCACGCCGCCGCGACGGTGATGGCGCCGTCGGGCCCCAGCGTCTTCTCCGTCGGCATCGACCCTGCGGCGCCCCGGGGTCGACGGCTGCGGGTCGACGGCTCGCCCGTCGAGACGTTGCTGGACCACCCGGCGCGGCCGCGGATGAGCGTCTTCCTCCCGGACCGGATGGTCCTCGTGAAGGGCGGTCCGGCCCTGCGACGCGCGCACCTCGACCAGTTGCTCGCCGTGCTGCGGCCGGCGTCGATGCCCGTGCGGCGCGCGTTCCACGAGGCGCTGCGGCAGCGCAACGCGCTGCTGTCGTCGCTGCGGGCCCGGGGCGCGGACGCCGAGCGGGCGCGCGGGGAGCTGGCGCCGTGGGACCGCACCCTCGCGGAGGCCGCGGCGGGCCTCACGGTCGCCCGTCGCGAGACCGCCGAGGCGATCCGGCCGGCAGTGAACGAGCGGGCGGTCCAGCTCGGGCTCTCGGGCGAGCTCGAGATCTCGTACCGCCCGCGGGCAGACGAGGACCCCGACGTCGTCCTGGCGGCGCTGCAGGAGCGCCACGCCGGCGACCTCGAGCGCGGCTTCACGCACCACGGGCCCCACCGGGACGACCTGGCCGTGCGTCGCGACGGGCGGCTCATCACCCGCTTCGGGTCCCAGGGCGAGCAGCGCCTCTCGCTGCTGGCGCTGCTCCTGGGCGAGGCCGACGTCATGGAGGACGCCTCGGGCTCCCGGCCCGTGCTGCTGCTCGACGACGTGATGAGCGAGCTGGACGCGGACCGCCGCGAGCGGCTCGTCGGCCTGATCAGCGAACGCGGGCAGGCGCTCGTGACGGTGACGGAGGCCGGGCACGTCCCGGGTGCCGACGACCCCGTGGTGGGCCGGATCGACGTGACCCCGGGGTCGGCGGTCGCGAGCGCTCTGGCCTCGGGCGGACGGGCGGGGTCGGCGTGAGGGGCCGCCGGCGCTCCACGCCCCACTCCGCGGCCGCCGGCCTGGAGTCGCTGCTGGACGAGATCGCCCCGGAGGACACCGGGGACGTCGGCCTGGCCCGGCTGCAGCGGGCGTGGCCGGGCGCGGTCGGTCCCGCGATCGCCGGGGCCGGGCGGCCCGTGGCGTTCGTCGACGGGACCCTCCACGTGGCGTGCGAGGACGCCACGTGGGCGCACGAGCTGCAGATGCTGCAGTCCACGATCCTCGAGCGGCTGCGCGCCGCCGGCGTCACCGACGTGACCGCCGTGCGCTCCCGCGCGGGCGGCGCCGGCGGCGGCCCCCGCGACCCGCGCTCCGCAGGCGGCCCTCGGCGGTCCCGGGGCGGGCGGGTCTGAGGGGGGACCGGGCAGGTCGCGGCCCGTGGCGGCAGGGGCGGCGCAAATGCCGCCTGAACGCCTGATTCGGCACGGTCCGCGCCCCCGTTTGCTGGGGGTCCCTGTGGTATCCTGGAAGGCGATCGCACGCTCCGCCTCGGTCGGCCCTCGACGGCCTCGGGACCGAGGCGTTTCGCTGCATGGAGGCTTATGGCGACTGACGAGAACACCACCCCCGACGAGTCCGCGACGGAGGTCGACGTCGACGTCGACGCCGGGTCCGGCGAGGCCGGCACGGGAGCGGGCGACGCCGCGGCGATGCTCGAGGCCGCCAAGGAGGCCGCGAAGGCGGCCAACTCCGAGGCCACCCGGGCCGCGAAGGCGCGCACCGCCACCGACGGCACGTACGACGCGGCGGACATCACGGTCCTCGAGGGCCTGGAGGCCGTCCGGCACCGCCCGGGCATGTACATCGGCTCGACCGGCGTCCGCGGCCTGCACCACCTCGTGTGGGAGATCGTCGACAACTCCGTCGACGAGGCCCTCGCCGGGCACGCGTCGACGGTCACGATCGTCATCCACCCGGACAACTCCGTCACGGTCTCCGACGACGGCCGCGGCATCCCCGTCGCGATGCACGAGACGGGCAAGTCGACCGTCGAGGTCGTGCTGACCGTCCTGCACGCCGGCGGCAAGTTCGGCGACGGCGGCGGCTACAAGGTCTCCGGCGGCCTGCACGGCGTCGGCTCGTCCGTCGTCAACGCGCTGTCGGAGGAGTTCGACGTCACGATCCGCCGCGACGGCCACGTGTGGACCCAGTCCTACGTGCGCGGCGTCCCGGTCGCCGACCTGGCCCAGGGCGAGGCCCTGCCGAAGGGCGCGCAGACGGGCACGACGATCCGGTTCCTCCCGGACACCGAGATCTTCGAGACCACGGAGTACGACTGGCCGACGCTCGAGACGCGCCTGCGCGAGACGGCCTTCCTCACCCGCGGCCTGCGGATCGTCATCGAGGACGAGCGCGAGGGCGGCAAGAAGGTCGACTTCCACTACGAGGGCGGCATCGCGGACTTCGTCTCGTACCTCAACGAGAACAAGGACCCGATCGGCAAGAAGGTCATCGCCTTCGACTCGGAGGACGAGAAGGAGGGCGGCGCGGTCGAGATCGCGATGCAGTGGAACTCCACCTACCAGGAGTCCGTCCATTCCTTCGCGAACAACATCAACACCCACGAGGGCGGCTCGCACCTCTCGGGCTTCCGCTCCGCGCTGACCCGCACGCTCAACGCTTGGGCGCGCGCGAACGGCGAGCTGAAGGAGAAGGACGTCAACCTCTCCGGCGAGGACGTCCGCGAGGGCCTGACCGCCGTCATCTCGGCCAAGCTCACCAACCCGCAGTTCGAGGGTCAGACGAAGACCAAGCTCGGCAACCCGGGCATGGAGGGCTTCGTCCAGAAGGTCGTCAACGAGAAGCTCCAGGAGTTCTTCGAGGAGAACCCCGCCGACGCCCGGGCGATCATCCGCAAGTCGGTCCAGGCCGCCCAGGCCCGGTCCGCCGCCCGCAAGGCGCGCGACCTCACCCGCCGCAAGAGCGCGCTCGAGAACTCGCGCCTGCCGGGCAAGCTCGCCGACTGCTCCGTCAAGGACCCGTCCCTGGCCGAGCTGTTCATCGTCGAGGGCAACTCCGCCGGCGGCTCGGCGAAGCAGGGCCGCGACCGCCACACCCAGGCGATCCTCCCGCTGCGCGGCAAGATCCTGAACGTCGAGCGCGCGCGCATCGACAAGGTGCTGCAGAACGCCGAGGTCCAGTCGCTGATCAC
>WLOB01000073.1 GCA_009699505.1 Actinomycetota bacterium
GGGCTGGGTGGCGTGCACCCGGGCCGACTCCGAGTCCGACGCCCACGCCAGAACCTCCGCCTCCAGTCCGTGTGTCCGAGCTCCCGCGAGGAGCCACACGCCTCCCAGGCCTGTCAGGCACCCCAGGACCGGCGGCGCGGCGATAACGCGACGACGCGACGGTTCGTACTCCGCGTAGCCGAGCAAGACGAATTGCTTCAGCGTCTCGTCTTCGTCGAGTCCGAGGACTCCGCAGACTTCCCGCCAGCGATTGCGCGAGACGTCTCCGACGCCCGAGAGCCACCGAAGGACGCGGTCGCCAGCCGCATGCGGATGATCAACGGCCGTCTCGGTCGAGCATTCCGCCCGATCTGGGCCGGGCGAAGCAGCCACGCATCCGTCGGGGCTTCCAGGAAGGCCTCGAATGACCGTTCGGCGCAACGCGGCAAGAGAACGATCGACGGGCTCATCCGTCCTGGACCCGGGCAGGCGAGCGTCGACGGCCCGGCTCTCTTGCCGGCCTCGGAACCACACGCGGACACCTTGCTGGGCAGCGGCGGTCGACGGCATCTGTCCGCCGTCACCTACGCGTAGCGCGGCATCCTCCGTGAAGAGCCACTGGTCCTCGTCGCTCACCAACACCTGCGTCTGGTCGGCGGCGACGGGGAGGCCGCATTCGCGCCGACTTGCATCAAGAGTTGTTCCGCCGACGACGTCACTCCTCCAGTCCCCGTTCCTCAGGAGCCGCCCGAGCACGGGTTCGGCCGTCGTCACCCAGCGGCCTGCCACCGGCACGTCTTTCCAGAGAGCCCCGGACCAGCCGCCACCCGCCGACGACAGACGCCACCTCGGGTGCACCGGGTCGGCCGTGTCCCACGATGCCGTCGGCCACGACGTCCGTGCTGCCTCCAATCGAAAGCGCCCCGCGCGATTCCCCTGCTCGTCCAGGAACTCGTAGCGGCCCGCCTCGGCAGTGCCGGAAGCGAACAACGACACAGCTTCACCAGGCTCGACCCGCAGCGTCGACATCTGGCGACCGCTCTCGGTGTGCACCAGTCTCAGGTGCAGAACGCCCGTATCGTCACCTTGAAGCGCCAGGCGAGGAGGGTCGTCTACGAGCCACGCGTTCCGCCCGGACTTCGGGGCCGCGACAAGCGTGATCACGGGGCCCTTCGGCGACCTCGGAGTTTCGGTTCCCCGTCCTGACGGTCGGACGAGTTCGACCGGGACGTCGCGCAGCAGGACCCACGGTGCCGGCAGCTCGTCGAGCGCGTCCTCGTCGATGTACGCATCGGCCCTGTCCGCAAGGTCATCATCGGCGGTCAAAACCGAGCACGTCCCGGTGCCTGGAACTCGCGGAACCTGCATCAACGCGCCATTCCCATCCCGAACGAACGTGATCGGGTCGCCAAGAAGCAGGCGAAGGCCCGCGTCCTCCGATCGCCACTCCGGGGCGGGCGACGCGTCAAGGACCTCCGACGGTTCGAGGTCCCGCGAGCGACCGCCCGAGGTGGGAAACGCCCGGAAGGTGAGCTGCGGGTGGAGGACCAGCTGAAGCGCGGCCGGAGCCACCTTCATTGGAGCGGCGCGGACCGTCGGCAGCCGGGGCGCATCAGGTTCAGTCCGCGCGTCGCGACGCGCCCGCCCGATCGCAGCCAGGACGACCTTCTCGAGCTTCTCGTCTTTCACGGCGTCGCGGGCCGGTCCGAGAAGCTCGTCCATCCGGGTCGACCGCAGGTGCTCCAGGAGCTGCCTATCCCGCGGAAACCGAGCAAAGTACCGACGTAGTGCGACCCGGTCGGGCTGACGAAAAGCCACCTGCGAAACCGGGATTCCTGCCCACCGCGGGTAGGTCTTGAGCGGAATCTCCAGGTGCCCCCGCCGGCCCTCAACACCGACTCGACTCCACCGGGCGAGCGCACGAAACATTGTCTCCATCGCCTCTGGACGCACGACCTCTCTGGCAGGGGTGACGTTCCAGCCCAGGAGCTCGCGGAACAGACGGTCGTAGTAGTTCGATGCTCGCCGCCGCTCGTCTCCCCACATGAGGCTTGCCGCCAGGGTCAGCAGGCAACACATCCCGAAGAACGGCGGTGGCTCGGCGTGTGCATCCTCACGTCCCATGAACCGCGATGCCTGCGCGCCCAGGTCTGCGAACCCCCGCTGGCGGAGCCGTTCCTCGCCGACGACTGCATGAACGAACTGTTCAACCGCTACCGCCTCCGGAACCCCAAGCAACCCACCCGCGATACGAATGTCCTCCACCTCGCACGACAAAAGCACCGGCTGGTGCACCGCGCGGTCGAGCGGCAAGAGCACCTCGAGCAACGCGCGGTTCCAGTCTTGCCGCCGTTGCCACGGGGCCGCGGGAGTCTGCTCAGCGGTACTCATGCCCGCGGCTGGTCACGAGCGGACATCCAGTTCTGACACACGCACGGGGATGGCTTCGGCAGACGCACGTCCGGGCTTGATGTCCGACGAAGAGCAACCGGCGAATGCGGGTGCGCCCGGGCCGCTGCATGGCGGCGACGGACAACCTCGAACGAGCGAGGACCAAGAATCCACGGAGACACACGCACGCGTCGGATTCAAGTGTTCTACCCGAGGCGTCGCTGCTCGGGCAAGTCCCGACAATGGAGCGTCGGTGTAGGCGTCGGTCCAGTGCGTCCGCTCGAGCTTTTCCTCGTCACGCCACCGGGCATGGAGAATCTGGGAATGAGCTCCCTCGAGGACGTCTTTCAGCTGGCCGCGGCGCACATCGACCGGCATGAGTGCTGGCCCTCAGAGCTGCGCCTCGATGCACCACGATTCCACGCACTCGCGCGTGAGGTTGCAGTAGAGGACTTCGAGCGAATCTGTGTCCACCTCCGTCTCCGGGTGCGTCAAACGCCCGGCGCGTCAGTTGGCGGACGATCGGTCATACAGCTCGCCGAAGCCGAAGCGCCACCGGCTCTTGCCAGGGAGCGCGCAGAGCGCTGGCTTGGTGTCCGGGCCGCCGAGCATCCTGGACCCCCGACGTTCGGCGACGCGTTCTTCCCACTGCTCACGCAGTGGGGCCTTCGCGGGGACCCTCACCTGTGGAATGAGCTTCGTCGGCGTTTCGCTGGTAGGCCCATCCCGACTACCGACGACGAGACGGCTGCCGTTGTTCTCTACGCCGTTGCCGAGATCATCGGGTGTGATCTGCGAGGCGCTGACGAGCATGTACCTGTTCCGTCGCTCGCGATCGGGAGCGGTATGTCCGATTGATTCGTGCACCGCGACTTCTGGCTGCAGACTGGGGTCCCCTTGATCGTCGAGCGCGCAGCGGCCCTGCGGCCGTCTTGGTGACTCGCGAGCGGACGAGGCCCTGGACGGCGAACGTCGCCTCGGTCAAAGCACCGTTCGAGCGCGCTCTCGGCTACGGCTCGTAGCTCGGTTGCTGCAGTTCCTCGCCCGTCTCCCGGGCTACCACCCGAACCAATGCCGAGCAATGGCGTTGCCAGTGGGCTGTCCGTCCGTTCGTCATGCGCCAATCGATGATCGACGGGATGAGATCGAGGGCTCCCCTCTGAACCGCATCGTCGATTGAAGACGCCGGAACGCAGACATACGGATGTGTCTGCCCGGCGTAGGTGACATCGCCGATGCGTGAGGGCTCAATCCGTACGCCTTCAAGCAGCTCGAGCGAATCGCAGAGTTCGCCGGCGGTCGAATCGACCTCGCTCGGAGGCGCGGGGAAATAGACCTCTGAGTCGGAATGTGCGACGAACACTTGAGAAAGGGCCGCGCAGACCGTGAGGCGGTTCCCACCGAACCTCGAGTCCGTCACGTATCCGCACCACCACCCGTCCGGATTCACGGAATTCGCGATTCTGATTGCCTGGGCAAAGGCGAGGAACACAGTCCGGCGTATGGGTGCATTGGGAAACCACGCCTCCATCCGATTTCGAACCATCTGTTCCGTCGCGTTCTTCGAGGCGTCCGTCCCACGCGGTGCAACACCTGCGGCGTCCGTTTCCGCCGACTCAACGTCGCGGTCGAGCTTCCGGAGCTCCGCCTCTAGGTCTGCGCGCCGCGCCGACTGCTCCTGCCACGAAAGGAAGCTCGGATGCGAAAGAGCATTTGCCAGGGGCATCGCGCCACTGAAGTACGTGCTGAACCTCCGAATCAGGTCGTTGCTGGCGGCGGACTCGAAGCGTTCCGGGGCTCGCTGCCCCGGCCGCTGAGGGCCGGTGCTCTGCTGAAGCAGTTCGAACTGCTCATCATTGTTTTCGAGGCCGCCAAGCGTCAGGTTGCCTGACCCCGACAGCACGAATGAGGAATTCGGTGCCCTCGTCATGTAGAGCTTCGGGTGAAACCGCGACGCCTCGCTACCGACGAAGGCCCTCACCTCTGCGCCCAGCAACGTCTCGAGCGACCGAAGGTCTTCGATGCTGGCCGTCGTGTCCGTAGCTCGCGTGACGACCTGGACCGTCCCTGGATGGCCCGTGGCAGCCAGGATTGACGCCAGCCGCTGAACGCCGCTTCCGGTGACGTAGGCGACGGCGATCCTCAGGACCGTCGCGTCCGCCAACATCGTCTCGAGCGCCGAAGCGCCCGTCGCGAAACGCCCGCCAGGCACAACGTCCCAGGTCACAGCCATGTGCCGACCCTACCCTCCTCTCGTTCGGAGGTGCATCAGGTCGCGGCCACCGAGATCGCCTGCATCGTGACCGCCTCCGAAGCCCCTACAACATCCGCCTGCCGCGCCCGGACCAGCCGCTCAACCTCAGCCTCGGTCAGCGCGTCCCCGAACTTCACCGCGTCCCGCTGCGCCGGCGGCACGTCCAACGTCTCAGCAACTCCGGCCAGATCAGCACACGCCTCGCGCAGCTTCGAAGCCGACCGGCGCTTCGTCATCGTGATCTGGAGATCGTCGCGGCCCATGACGTCGATCCCCGCCGCAGTGAGCGCCGCCGAAAGCACATGATTGGCTTTGCCCCCGGCGAAGGTCCACCAGGTCGTCCGTTCCCGGAGCTCTTCGTACTCGAGCGTCGTAGCCCCGCTGGTCGCCCAACTCATCTCGAGTCGGATCTCCCCGAGCTTCGCAGCGGTGCGCTTCGAGAGCCGGACGTTCGCTGGGTCATCGGCCGCCGCGACCTCGCGGATGGCGTCGCACACCTTGGCCGAGAGAGCTCGTCCTCCGCCGTTCCAGCGCGATTTGCCCGGATCATCGGCCGGAACGACCCAGACGAGGCGTCGGTTCCACTCGACCTCCTCGACGCCCCACGCCTTGCCGCCGAGCAGTACCGTCGAGCGCTGCCCTTCACGAGCAAGAAGGGAGCTGGGATCCAGAGTGCCGATCTCTCGCTGACCCCACCGGACGGTCATGAGCGGCTCAGTGAGGAACAGGGACGTGACGTCCATGAAGTGTCTGCGGCCATAGCGACGCTCACCTTCTTCGCCGATCTGGACGAATTCAGCGTCTTCGATCAGAACGCCGTCCTTGACCATGTGGTCCAACACGGCGCTCGTGAGCACCGGGCCGAGGCCCGCCGCTTTCGCGACCCGCCCGATCGGTCCGGGCCAGCGGCTCCGCCCCATCCGGCCGTCAGCAAGAACTCGGGCGAGCGCCTGGTGGGCCAGAAGGTGCGTCGGTCGAGGGGGAGCGACGAGTGGCTCGACCCACCCCTGCCCGATCAAGCGGCAGAGCGCCACTGCCTGAAGCAACTCCATCTCGCTCGTGGCGAGAAAGAGACAGTTCTTTCGTGAGCCCGGACGCCGACCCGTCCGGCCCATTCGCTGTTGCAGCGAAGCCACAGTCGCCGGCGCTCCGAGCTGGATCACGCGATCCAAATCGCCCACGTCGATCCCCAGCTCCAGCGTGCTCGTCGAGACAATCACGCAGTCCCGAGTCTCGGCGAAGGCCTTCTCGGCCTGGTGTCGATCGTCGCGGCTGAGTGAGCTGTGGGAGACGAAGACGGTCGTCCCGGCGGCCCGGAGTTCGGCGGCAAACTCCTCAACGCGGGAGCGGCTGTCGGCGAAGACCAGGCGTTTCTCGCCGCGGTGAAGCTTCGAGACGACGCGTGCCGCGTTGGGCACGCTCTGGACCCAGTCGACCGTGAGGTCTGGCGGCCCCTGCGCGTCACCGTCCGCCATCACCGCGACCGCGGGCCGCTCGCCCCCGCACGCCAGCCACTCCACGAGCCAGTCCGGGTTACCGACGGTCGCGGTCAGGCCCAGCCGTTGGACCTCGCGACCGGTGAGCTCGTCGAGCCGGGCGAGGACCGCCTGGAGGTGCCACCCGCGGTCGTCGGCCGCGAAGGCATGGATCTCGTCGACGACCACCGCCTGCACGTTCCGCAGCAGTGCGGTCGCGTCCGTCCGACGGGAGAGGAACATCGCCTCGATGGACTCAGGCGTCGTTAGGAGGACGTCTGGCGGGTCCGCCAGCAGGCGCTTGCGCTCCGACGCTCCGACGTCCCCGTGCCACATCGCGGCTGTCCGGCCGAGCAGGATCGCGTAGGTCTGAACGCGGGGCAGCAGGTTGTTCAGCAGCGCCCTGAGCGGGCAGATGTAGAGGACGGACAGGCCCGACCACCGCTCGCTCATCATCCGGGACAGCAAAGGGAAGAGCGCCGCTTCGGTCTTGCCGCCCGCAGTGGGGGCGCCCAGGAGCGCGTGGTGGCCCGCTAGCACCGGCTCGATCGACTGTTCCTGCAGGGGTCGAAGGGAGCGCCAGCCCAGCGAGTTGACGACGTGGTGCTGGACCGCGGGGTGCAGGCGGCCGAAGGCCTCGCTCATCAGAGGTCGAGGTCGATGTCGTCGATCGAGCCGGCAGCGCGGCGCTCGTGCTCCTCGGCGGTGAGCTCCGTCGCGTTGATCGTCAGCGCGTAGTGCTGACGGGGATCGAAGTCGTCGAACTGATCAACGCGATCAAGCACGTCTCCGACGAGCTTTTTCAGGAACACGCGCGGCGCGATGCCGACGTCGCCTCCGAGCTCGCCGGCCACGGCGGAGGCGAGGTTCTCGACGTAGGCATCGTCGACCTTGGCGTGGATGCGCGCGGAGTTCGCGCCGCCGTCGGCGTAGATGTCGCGGACCCTCGTCCCGACCTGCACGAGGCGCTCTCGGTTGAACGCCGGCAGCCGCAGCTGGACCGCGCGGGGGTTGTCGAACCGCGGATCGCCGGTGAAGTCGGTGTGCAGGCGCTGCGCGAGCGGCGCGAGACGCTGTGCGCCCTGGGAGCCGTCGTAGAACGCCGGGGTTCCCGTGATCACCAGGTACAGGCCGGGGAAGCGTCCGCCGTCGATCTCGTCGATTAGCTGGCGCAGGGCGTTCAGCGCCTTCTCACGGACGTCGCTGCGGACGCGCTGGAGCGTCTCGATCTCGTCGAGGATGACCAGGAGGCCCGGGTGTCCGGCGTCGCGCAGGATGGTGAGGAGTCCGCGGAGGAACGCCAGGGCGCCGTCGTTGTCGATCTCGCCCTTCACCCCCGCGGCGCGCTTGATCGCCGCCGGCACGGTGGGCTGCGCGCCCAGCCACGCGAGGGTGCCCTCGGCCAGCGCGCGATCGCCCGCCAACGCCGCGGCTCGCTGCGCCCGCACCGCGGTCGCGAACGCCGGCGCACTCTTGCTGACCTCGGCGAGTCGCTGCTCCATCAGCGCGTCGACGCGGCGGGCGAGCTCGTCGGTCTCGTCCTCGCGGACGTCGCCGACGGCAAGGACCTCCTCCTCCAGCGTGTAGGTCCAGCGCTCCAACACCGACCTGAACGCTCCGTCGGGGGTGTCCGCCGTCGAGAGCCGCTCGACCAGCCGGCGGTAGACCGTCTCGAGCTTGTGTAGCGGCGTCTCGGTCTCGGAGATCTGGATCTCGGCCGTCGCTAGGCCGCGAGCCTTCGCGTGCTCGGCGAGCCACCGCGAAAAGAACGTCTTGCCCGAGCCGTACTCGCCGCGAACGGCCTTGAACTGCCCAGCCCCCCCAGCGACCGAGTCGAGTCCCTCGTCGATGGCCGGCACGAACCCGTCGATGCCGACGGCGTACGCGTCGAGACCGCGCTGTGGGACCGTCCCGCGGCGGAGTGCGTCGATGATCTCGCGCCGGCGCTGCGGACTCGGGAGCGGCGTCACGAGGTCTCGAGCTCGAACTGGGTTTCCATCAGCCCGCGGTCCAGTACCACGGTGCTCGCCTCATCGTCTGTCGTCAGGACGGCGTAGCCCTCGACGTTCAGCAGCTGACGGAGGGCGGCCACCGCGCCCGGGAGCCGAGTCGGCGGGATCTCTGTCGCCCGCGCCAACGCGGCGAACGACGCACGGCCCTGCTGGGCGTCGAGTGCGCGCAGGATCAGGCGGATGCGCTCCTCCGGCAGGGACGCCCGGACAGCACGTCGACGTTGTTCGGCGAAGCGCGAGCTGGCGATCAGCGAGTCGATCCACGTGGCGTCGGTCGAGAGGAGGTCGAAGATCGACGCCGCCACCGGTGCGGACTCGACGACCGCCGGGGCGAGTACCGGATCGGGGACGACCGCGACCTCGGGCACCGCCGCACCGAGCCACCACTGCGGCGGGTCGTAGGGCGCCTCGGTCCAACCGTTGGGGTTCGACGCAGCAATCGTGCGGAGCACGAGCAGCGGTGCCAGCGACTCCTGGGCCGAACCTCCGCCGTGGTAGCCGTGCTTGCGGGGCGCGTACCGAACCTGCTCATCGACCGCAAGGATCGCCCGTCCACCCGGGGCAAGCACCCGCGGGCCCTCGACGAGGACTTCGCCCTCATCCGGTGCGGTCGCGGCCGAGCGCCAGCGCTCGCCGCCTTCGCCGCCGTTCGGGCGCTTCGTGCCGTTGCGCTCGAGGACGTGCCCGTGGTCGCTGGCGATGACGACGAGTCGTTCGGCTTCGCGGGCGGCGTCGAGCAGCTTCTCGAGCGGCCGGATGTGCTTGACCGACCACGGTGCGGTCAGCTGGTCGTCGCGGCCGAGGTGGTCGTCGATCGCGTTCACGACCACGCCGACGACACGACCGTCCGCTGCGATTGCGTCGAGCACCGGGGGCGCCAGGCCCCCGTGCCCAGCCGTCAGGTCAGCCTTGTGGAAGAGCTCCGGCGCCCGCGCCGACGAGCCGGTCGCCGTCAATCCCGGGTGTTCCCGGAAGCCAGTCTTTTCGTCGGACTGCCCGCCGGTCTTCAGGGTCCCGGTCAGAAGGCTCGTCCTCGAGTAGGTCGTGGCGCTCGGGAGGACCGACACCACCAACGGGCGGTGCCGGTGCTCGGTGCGCCGTATCTCGAGCCAGTCGGTGCGGGAGAGGTCCTCGCGCAGGCGCGCCGCGACCCGATGGCTCAGGCCATCGAGGACGATCAGCAGGACGGGCTGCCCGGACGCGAGCGGCGCGACGACGCGATCGAGCACATGCTCGACGCCCATGAGCTCGTCGGTCGGTGCGGCGTGCGACGTCCAGGCCGCGAGCGAGGTGCCGTAGGCCTTCTCCTCGCGGGTCCGCCGTTCGTCAACCACCTGCAGCAGCTTCGTGATCTCGCCGCCAAGCCGGCCCATGCTGCCACGCTCCCGCAGGTCGATGCGCGCCCAGTCCGCATAGGCCGCAACGTCGGCGTACGAGCGGGCGCAGGCGGCGAAGGAGGAGCCCGCTGGCTCGTCGGAGCGGAGCCAGCGGACGAGGCGGATCACCATCGTCGCCAGGACGTCGACGCCTCGGCGGCCTGCGAGCTGGTGGTCGCCGACCGCGTCGGCCGCGGACTCGACCTTGTCGAGCCCGGCCGGCGTCGGTCGCTTGCGCCACGTCGCCAGCGCGGACGCCAGGTCGTCCAGTCGCTGGTCCAAGCCGGCGAAGAGCAGCGGGTGCCGGCCGACGAGGGACTCGGCGCCGACCTGGGTGACGAGGTCGGCGACGTTCGTCAGCCGTCCCATGACTGACGCCTCGTCGGAGGCGAGCACGTCGGCGACGAGGCGTTCCGAGGCTCGGGCCCAGGCGCGTGCGTCGTCCTCGTCGAACGCGAGGCCGCCGAGGGGTAGGCCGAACTGGCTCCGGCTCGCGCCGCGGGCGTCACCGGCAGGCGCGTCGGCCAGCACGCCGGCGAGGATCCCGAGCTCGACGGCCCGCTGGCCGATCCCGTTGCGGACGGCCGCGAGGATCCCTCTGGATCCTGGCGCGAGGACGCTCACGCGATCGCTCAGCGCTGCGTACTCGTCGGCCGAGAGTCCGGCGAGGCGGCCGGCCGCATCGGTCTGCGCCCACGCCAGGAGCTCCTGGAGCCCGTCGTCGAGCGCGATGCCGTAGCGGGCGTGCAGCAGCTCGTGCCAGGCCCGGTCGTAAGTGAGCTGCCGGGCGCCGGTGCGCGTATAGCCACCGGCCGGCGCCGACTCGACGAGCGCGTCGACGAGCCAGCGGTCCTCCGTGACGCGCGCCTCTGCAGACGTGACACCGAAGGTCTGCAGCATCGCGGCGGCCAGGGACAGGCTGAGCGGGCCGCGTTTGGCCAGCCGGGCGAGGACGTCGGCACCGACCCGCTCCACCGGCGTAATCAGCACCAGCGGCCGGTCGTCGGGCCGGTCGCGCACGAGCTCCTCGCGAACGGCGAGCTCCGACGGGCAGGCAATGACGTCGACGGTCTGCCCGGCGGCGTAGAGCTCGGCCGGATGGTCCGATGGCCACTCGCCCTGGACCAGGAAGCGAGGGCGAGCGAGCGGATCGCCACCCAGCCAGAGCTCGAGGTGCGCTTTCAGGTGGCTCGTCGAGACGACGGTCACGAGGTGCGCGGGTCCGTCGTCGTGATCCGCCAGACGAGATCGACGGACACGGTGTCGTCACCGTGAGCGGTCCGCAGTGCCTCGAGCCGGCGCCGCGCCTCGTCGAGCCCGAGACCCTCGGCACGGTCTGTCACGACGTGTGGCCGGTCCACGGGCGGCCCTTCGCTACCCGGACCGTCATCGCCCGGCCCACCCGGCACCGGGGGCTCGACGATAGGCGGAGTGGTCGGCGTGGCGATAAGCCCTAGCGTGCGCTGATTGGCCTGCGCCACCGCTGGCGCAATCGCTACCGCGAACTCCGGCCGCTCGAGCGCCTGCCGCAGATCCGCAATGACCTCTACGAACGGTGCCCCGGCGTCATCGGCGGACGCCCGCGGTATCGCGACCTGCGCGATGACGTTCCAGCGGTCGTTCTCCAGCCCCGTGACCACGGTGCCGGCCTGCGCGATGCTCGTGCCGATCTGTTGGCCGCTGTCTCCGACGTCCCCGCGCCCGAGCGCCTCGATCAGCGCGACCGCGTTCGGCGTGCTCGCGACGGACTCCACCAGTGCGGCCCCGCGCTGGGCCTGCTGCCAGCGCACCGTCTCGGCGGGGTTCAGCCCAACGGCCCGCATCCGCTCGCCGAGGACCTGGACGAGCTGGCCCGCCGGTCCGCGCGCCGCGTCGACCTTGGTCCGGAGCGCCGTCGCGAGCGTTTCGACGCTCGTCGGGTTGCGCGCCGGGTTCTGGGCGGCAACGCCGAAGACCTCGGCCGCGCGCGTCCGCGCCACGTCCCAGTCCTCCTGCGACGGCAGGTTCGCCAGGACGAGCTCCAGCTCGTCGTCCATCCGCTCGATCGTCGGCTGGACCGGCCCGCCTCGGCTGCTGAACGCCTGGCCGGTCTGCTCGGCGAAGAGGATCAGGATCAGGTTTTGCTCGGGCTTATGTAGGCCGAGCGGCTCGGGGTCGTCGATCGCGCGTCGAAGGTCGCCGACCGTCACCGTGGTCTCGCCCTGCTCGCGTCGGCGGCCGATGGCACGCGAGAGGTGCTCGCGCCATCGGTCCGAGAGGATGAACGGCGAGTCGTGCTGCTGGCCCAGGCCCAACGGCTCGGCCAGGCGCTTCATGACCTTCCGTCGATCGGTCGGGACCTCGATGCGACCGTTTGGCGCGTCGACGGCGCGCAGGACCTCCTCTAGCACGACCTTCAGGTCGCGCGGGCGGGCCTCGATCTCGAACAGCGGGTGCTTCGGGTACTGCGCGTCGAGCAGCTGCTTGACGAGTCCCGAGAACGCGTCCGCCATCGACGCACCGACGGGCACCTGCAGCGTCAGACCGTCGCGAAGCGGCTGCAGACGCTCGTCGATGCCGTGGCTGGCGTCGACCGCGTCGCCGGCGCGCTCCACGCCGTAGGCCTGGCGAACCGCCCCGAGGAGCGTCGCGCGCAGCGAAGACTGGAGATCCGCGAGCAGGCCGCGTGCGACCGCGCGGTCCTGGACGCTGAGGTGGTCGCCGTAGTCGTCGAGCCGCTCGCCCTGCAGGACGTGCTCGACCACGACGAGCCGCCCGAGCTGGGTCTGCACGCCGGAGGAGAAGAACGCCGGGACCCAGCAGACCGTCCGGCTGTCGCCGCGTGCCGCGCGCCACCGATCGAGTCGGTCGAGGTCCTCCGTTGGCGAGTGCCCCGGATCGAAGGGGTAGTCGACGATGACCTTCCAGTCGTTTCCCTGCGCAGCGAGAGCGTCGTCGGGCAGATCGACGGTGTCGCGGATGTTCCCGAACGCGACGTCGGCGCGACGCCGCGTCCCCCGCCACGTGAACTGGTGCTGCAGGAACAGCTGGTTGTCATCGCGGACCCCGAACTCCTCGAGGACGAGACGGCGCACCAGCCGGCGACGCTCGCCGGCATTGTCAACGCTCGCAGCGCGTTGGATGACCGTGTCGGTGTCGACACCGGTGAGCCGCACGGCGACCGTCGGGTTCTGCTGGTCGTCGCCGACCTTTAGCTCGCCGATCTCTGCCGACCAGGCGCGGAGCTTGCGTAGCAGCACGCCCTTCTCGCCACCCGGGATCGGGGAGCGGAACGAGCCGTGGTTCAAGGCGGCGAGCCGCGCGACGGTCAACGTATTCAGCGGGCCGGTGCGCGGGACCAATGCCGCGAGCAGCAGCGTCTTGACCACGCGGTCGTCGGCGCGGAACCCGTGCGTCCGTGGCAACCCGGCCACCTGGCTCTCGCTGATGTTGTGGTCGGCCAACAGCCGCGGACGGAAGCGCCGCTCGTAGAGCGTCTGCGCGATCTGGAACTGGCGCTTCAGATCGTCGGCGAACGGCTCGTCGCCCTGCGCGAGCACGTCGTAGAGCTCACCAACGCTCACGAGATCACCGACGGTCAAGTCGTCGCGCCGGTCGACGAGGAGCTGGAGCATCACCTTCAGCGACGTCCGCTCGCGCTGCAGGACCGACGACGCGGCGATCAGCGTCTTCATGAACGCCGGACTGAACGGATAGGTGCTGCGAAAGAGCTGCTTGTCGCCGTCCTCCGTGAGCAGCACCTCGAGCACCTCGGGCCGCTCACGCTCGGTCTGCTGGAACGCCGCGTCGAGCTGCTGACGCGCCTGGTCGCTGAGCGGCCGGAGCAGCCGCTTCTCAGCAATCTTCGGCAGGTTGCCGTCGGTCAGCGTGATGCGGTGAAAGCGGCCCTCCCAGTGCTTCAGCGCGTCGGCGAACGCGAACCGCTCTGCCCCAAGCACCTGGTCGCCGACGAAGTCGCGCAGATCGCGCTGCCGGGCGACGATTGAGACGACGGGGATCGGCCGCTGCGACGTGAACTCGATGAGCTTGATCAGCTTCTGGCCCTCGCGGGTGACGAAGGCCGTGTCGGCGATCCGGCTGCCGAGCCAGAGGATCAGCTCGTCGAGGAAGAGGATCAGCGCCGAGGCACCCCTCGCCTCTGCGTGGCGGGCGAGCTCGGCCAGGCCGGTGTCGATGTCGACGTAGCCGGTGCTGTTGCCGCGCATCGCGTCGCGCAGGCCGGGCAGGAAGGCGGCGACGAGCTCACCACTCAGCTGCCGCCGCCGCGGGTCGTCGGCAGGCGCGGCCCGCGCCTGCTCGTAGTCTGCGGCGCTCCAGCCGCCGAGGGTGCCCCATCCTTCGTCGTCGCCGCCAAGTCGGGCGAAGAACGACTCATCGCCGAGCTGCTGCCGTTCGTGGTCGGCTTGGGCGAAGATCGGCTCGTCCGCGTAGACGCCGGGGAGCGGCGCATTCGGGTCGATCTGTCGCAGGTGCTCGACGTAGCCGCCGAGGATCGCCTGCTCCATCGACTCCGCACCAATCATGTGAA
>WLOB01000074.1 GCA_009699505.1 Actinomycetota bacterium
AGGGCCCCGTTGTGGCGGGTGCTCCCTGGCCGTGCTGTCGTGATCGTGGGCCGCGGTCTCACGGGACTCTCACGGCGTGGCGCGGAGGCTGCTCTAGGCTCGAGGGACCCCCAACGCCCGGTCCCCGATCGGACGGGCGGACCCGACACGTCGGGGCCGCTGCACCAGCGGCGCCGCCTCCCGCGCGCCGGACAGCAGGAGAGTCCAGATGATCCGTATCGCCCCGGCGGTCCTCGCGACCGCCGCCATCGTCGCCGTCGTCCCAGCGGCCTCGCAGGCCGCCACGCCGGTCACCAAGCCGTCGGTCACCACCGGCCTGGCCGGCTCGATCACGCCCGAGAGCGCCACGCTCACCGGCGCCGTCGATCCCGGCGGCGCGCCCACGAACTACCGGTTCGAGTTCGGTACGACGACGAAGTACGGGCTGAAGACGGCCCGGGCCTCGGCCGGCTTCGGCGTCTCCCCCGTCGCCGCCACCGGCGGTCTCGGCGGTCTGAAGTCCGCGACGACCTACCACTACCGGATCGTCGCGAGCAACCGGAAGGGCACCGTCCGCGGCAAGGACCGCACCTTCAGGACGCCGCGCCAGCCGCTCGGGTTCGCGGTGGCCGCCAACCCGAGCGCCGTCCCGTTCGGCGGCACGACGACGATCGCCGGCACCCTCGGCGGCACCGGCAGCGCCGGGCGCCAGGTGCGCCTCGAGCAGAACCCGTGGCCCTACACCGCGGGCTTCCAGCCCGTCGGCAACGTCCTCCTCACGACCGCCACCGGCGGCTTCTCGTTCCCCGTCCTGGGCCTGGGCATCAACACCCAGTACCGCGTCAGCACGACGGACCGGACGCCCACGGTCAGCGACGTCGTCGGCACGCAGGTCGGCGTCGTCGTCACGACGAACGTCAAGCGTCGGGTGAAGAAGGGCAACACCCTGCGCTTCTCCGGCCGCGTGCGCCCCGCGAAGGTCGGCGAGCAGGTCGGCGTCCAGCGCCTGTCCGGCACGAAGTGGAAGACCCTGAAGGGGTCGCGCACCCGCACGGGCACCGCCGACTACGCCTCCTACGCCACGCGCGTGCGCATCCGTCGCAGCGGCACGTACCGCGTCTTCGTGACGGTCGGCGACGGCAGCCTGCAGGGCCTGCCGGGCTCCTCCGTGCGGATCGCCCTGCGCCGCTGAGCGGACCGCGACGACATCGGCGGACGGCCCGGCGTACCCCGTCGGCCGTCCGTCGAGGCGCGTTGCCCCGGCCGGAACGGCCGGGCAGAATCGACGGCCGCGTGCCCGTCGATCCCGTCCCCGAGCCGTCCGATCACCCGCTGCCCGGCGTCCCCGACGTGCACCGCCGGCTCGTCGCGTCGCTGAGCGACTACGCCGTCATCGTGCTGGACCCCACGGGGATCGTCCGCTCGTGGAACCCCGGCGCGGAGCGCATCAAGGGGTGGGTCGCCGAGGAGATCGTCGGGCGCAGCTTCGAGGCCTTCTACACGCCGGAGTCGCTGGCGGTCGGCCATCCCCGTCGCGAGCTCGAGCGCGCCGGGGCAATGGGTCGCTACGACGAGGAGGGGTGGCGGGTCCGCAAGGACGGCGGCCGGTTCTGGGCCCACGTCGTCATCACGGCGCTCCACGACGACGACGGCGAGCTCGTCGGGTTCGGCAAGGTGACGAGCGACCTGACGGAGCGCAAGCACGCCGAGGAGCAGCTGGCCAACACCCTGGCGCTGCTCCGCGCGACGTCCCTGACGGACGCGCTGACCGGCCTGGCCAACCGGCGGGCCTGGGACGACGGCCTGGACCGCGAGCTGGCGCGCGCCCGCCGCGTCGGCACGCCGCTCTGCGTGGCCGTGCTCGACATCGACCACTTCAAGGCGATGAACGACACCCACGGCCACGGGGCCGGCGACCGCTTCCTCCGGCGTGCGACGACCGCGTGGCGGACGGTCCTGCGGGCCTCCGACCTGCTGGCCCGGATCGGCGGGGAGGAGTTCGCCGTCGCGCTGCCGGACTGCGACCTGCCGTCGGCCGGGGGCGTCGGCGACCGGTTCCGCGCCCTGACGCCCGACGACCAGACGTGCTCCGTCGGCGTGGCGCAGTGGGACGGCACGGAGTCGGCCGACGCGATCCTCCGACGCGCGGACGTCGCGCTCTACGCGGCCAAGCGCGGTGGCCGCGACCGCACGGAGCTGGCCGCCGCCGCCCCGGACGCGCGCGGCGCCGGCTGAGGACCGACGCCGCTCGCGAGGGGTCCCGAGGCGTGCCCCGGGGCTACGCCGGGTTCGCCGCGACGGGCCGCGCCTCGGCCTTGGACGGGCGGGGATCGCCCAGGCCGAGGTCCCGACCGATGAGCTCCTGCATGATCTCGTTCGAGCCGGCCCAGATCCGCGTCACGCGGGCGTCGGCCCAGGCGCGGGCGACCTCGTACTCGTTCATGTAGCCGTAGCCGCCGTAGAGCTGCACGCAGTCGTCGATGACGCGGTTCTGCACCTCGGCGGTCCAGTACTTCGCCTTCGCGGCGTCCACGGCGGTGAGCTCGCCCGCGTTGTGCGCGCGCAGGCACTGGTCGACGTACGCCTGGGTCACCTCGACCTCGGTGACCATCGTCGCGAGCTTGAAGCGGCTGTTCTGGAACGTGCCGACCGGGCGGCCGAAGGCGTGGCGCTCCTTGACGTACTCCAGGGTGCGCTCCAGGGCGATCGCGGCGTGGCCGATGTTCACGACGGCCGCGCTCAGCCGCTCCTGCGCGAGGCGCTCCATCATGTACGGGAACCCGCGGCCCTCGTCGCCGAGCAGGTTCTCGGCGGGCAGGCGGACGTTCTCGAAGAACAGCTCGGCCGTGTCGGCCTCGTGCTGGCCGACCTTGTCGAGCTTGCGCCCGCGGCTGAACCCGGGCATGCCGTCCTCGACGACGAACATCGAGATCGCGCTGCGCGACGGACCGTCGGAGGTGCGCGCCGCGACGACGACGAGCTCGGCGTAGTAGCCGTTGGTGATGAACGTCTTGGAGCCGTTGAGGATCCAGGAGCCGTCGTCCTGCTGCACGGCGTTCGTGCGCAGCGCGGCGAGGTCGGAGCCCGCGCCCGGCTCGGTCATGCCGATCGCGGTGCGCAGCTCGCCGCTGACGAAGCCCGGGAGCCAGCGCTCCTTCTGCGCCGGCGTGGAGAGCTCGACGAGGTACGGCGCGACGACGTCGGTGTGGATGCCGACGCTGGAGCCGTAGGCCATGCCGGCCTTGGCGAGCTCCTCCTGCAGCACCGCGTTGAAGCGGAAGTCGTCGAGGCCCGCGCCGCCGTAGTCCTCGGGGATCCCGATGCCGAGGAACCCGGCCTCGCCGGCCTTGAGCCAGATCTCCTTCGGGATCTGCCGGGTCTCCCGGATCTCCTCGTCGCGGGGCATGATCTCCCGCGCCACGAACGCCGCGACCGCCTCCCGGAACATGTCGTGGTCGTCGGTGTAGATGTCGCGCTTCATCGGTGCTCCTGGGGTGGATCGCCAGCCATCAAACCAGCCGGTGGCCCGCCGAGGGGGCGGGCGTGGCCGAACGGGGAGGGGCCGCGGAGCGCCGCGGAACGCGGAGCGCCGGTTCCAATCCCGGGCGGCCCCGCGCGGCGGCCCGGCCCGCGCCGGACGGACCGCTACGGTCGCGGGGTGCTCCACCTGCGCGTCGTCTGTGCGACGGACCGAACGGAACGGGTCGTCGCGCTGCTGGAGGGCGACGACGCGACGACGAACCTCGTCGTCCTCCCCGGCGCCGCCCGCCGACCACCGGGCGACGTGATCCTCTGCGACGTCGCCCGCGAGGACGCGAGCCTGATCCTCGCCGACCTCCGCCGGCTCGGCGTGACGGAGGACGGCTCCATCGCGCTCGAGAACGTCGAGCTGGCGGAGTCCCACGACGCGCGACGGGCGATCCTCGCCGCGCCGGGGGAGCAGGCCGACGCGGTGGTCTGGGAGACGGTCGAGGCGCGGACCGCGGAGGACGCCCGGCTCTCGTGGTCGTACCTCGCGTTCATGGCCCTGGCGGCGGCCATCGCGATCTCCGGGCTGCTCACGGACAACGCGATCCTGCTCGTGGGAGCCGTCGTGGTCTCGCCGGACTTCGGCCCCCTGGCGGGTCTCTGCGTCGGCCTGACGCAGCGCCGGTCCCGCCTGGTCCGCGACGCGCTGGTCGCGACCGTCGTCGGGCTGCTCGTCACGGTCGGGGTGGCGACCGTCGTGGCGGAGGCGGTCTCGGCCCTGGGCCTCGTCCCGGACGCGTTCGACTTCGACGTCGGCTTCTCCTCGATCATCTCGAACCCCGACGTCTTCACCGCGATCGTCGCCCTCGCGGCCGGTGCCGCGGGGATGCTCTCGCTGCTCACGGCGAAGTCCGGGGCCCTCGTCGGCGTCCTCATCTCCGTCACGACGATCCCGGCGTCCGCCCAGGTCGCGCTGGCGGTCTCGTTCCGCGAGTGGGACTCGGCGGGCGGCGCTGCGATCCAGCTCGTCTCGAACGTCGTCCTCGTCGTCCTCGCCGGCACCGCGACGCTGGTGGTGCAGCGCGCGGCGTACCGGCGGCGGCGCCGCCGGCACCGGGGACGCTGAGCCCCCCGGGGACAGGGGACGAGGATCGGGCCGGGGTCGGCAGCCGGTGCGGTGCCGGCGGCGCGGACCGCCCGAGCGATCCGCCGGCGGCTCAGACGACGGGCTCGCCGACGAGCGGCTCGACGCTGTGGCGCTCGCGTGGCCACCGGCGGTCCGCCGCCTCCCAGAACGGCACGCCGTCGGGGACCTCGACGACCTCCTCGTGCTCGGCCTCGACGACCCACGGCTGGCCCCGCTTGTAGTCGCGGACGGTGACCTTGATGCGCTTCATACGAACGTATGTTCGTAGAGCCGGAGGACGGCACGAAAAGGCCTGCACCTGGTCGGTACGGCCGGTGCGGGCCGGACGGGCAGCCGGTGAGCGGCCCGGGTCGGGCGGCGGGGTCCGTGAACCGCGCGTCGCCGTCGCCGGTCCGCCGGGGTGGGCCCGCACGCCCGGGGCGGCCGCCGCCCGACGGCCGTCGTCGCGCTGCGCGATCCTTCGTCCGTGGACCGCCTCCGGATCGTCAACGTGATCGACCGGGCCGCCACCCCGGTCGACCGCGACGGCCTCCGCATCCTCCGGCGCGCCGATCTGCCGCCGGCGTTCCACGTCCCGGTGGCGGCGTTCCTGGGCCAGCGCGGCATCGCCTTCGACGACGGCCGGTACGTCTTCGCGTCGGCCGACCTCTACCGGAACTCCTGACGCGCCCGACAACGACGAAGCCCCCGCATCAGCGAGGGCTTCGAGGAGCGCGCCCGGCAAGATTCGAACTTGCGACTTTCTGCTCCGGAGGCCCTCTGGAGCGGTCTGGAACGCGGTTTCTAACGCGATTGCGTCAGTCGAATCGTCAGTTCCCTAGCCGGATTCGGCTAGTTTGGTACCCGCAGTGGTACCCGCAGAAAATGTGGTACCCGCGCCGAAATCGTTGGTACCCTGGCCCTACAGTCGCTCCGAGGAGCGCTCCGGAAGAGCCCCGGTCGGCGGGGCTGTCGGCGGGCGCGCTTCGAGGCCCGCACCTGGTGCTCGAGCGACGCGGACGGACAGGAATGGCGTGGCGAGAACGAGCGAGACGGCACCCGTCGTCATGGTGCGGGCTGGCAAGGACGGCACCCCGTACTACGAGGCGAAGTGGCGGCACGACGGCCGCCAGGTCAAGCGTCGCCTCGGCCGCGCATGGCTCGACCCTGACGGTGAGGGCGGCTGGCGCAAGCGCCGCGGCCGCACACCCGAGGGCTGGATCGACGAGCGGACCGCGCACGTCGCGGCGGCCGAGGCAACACGGACGGTCACCGCCGAGGCCAAGAAGGCTGCGGCGGCGGAGGAGCACGCGAAGCTCACGACGGTCCGCCGGCTCGCGTTCGAGTGGCTCGACTGGCTCGAGCACGTCCGGGGCGCGGCTCCGTCGACGCTCAGGGACTACCGGCACCTCCTCCGTGAGCCGGGCGAGGCCCACAAGCGGGGGACCGGGTCGACCCCGGGCCGGATCATGGCGGCGTTCGGCGACACCGTCGCCGAGGACGTGACCCCGAAGGCGGCGAGCGCGTGGCTCCGCCAACTCGACGACGAGGGCCTCTCGCCGCGGAACGTCAACAAGCACCGCCAGACGATGCGGGCGATCTTCGCCTACGGCCTGCGCCCCGACACGCACGCCATGCCGATCAACCCGTTCGCGGCGACGGACAAGCGCCGCGAGGCCCCGCGAGCGACGCTGGACTTCTACGAGGCGGCCGAGGTCGAAGCGCTCGCGCGGGCCTGCGAGGCGGGGGCGCATCGCACGGTGCGGGGGAGGGCCAACCCCGACCACCGCGGCCCGGCGACGCCGGCCCCGCTGTCGCGCGCCCAAAAGGAGGCGCAGGCGGCCGAGCGACAGGCGCGCGCCGCCGAGGACCGTCAGGACGCCGACCTCTTCCGCGTCCTCTTCTACTCGGGGCTGCGTCTCGGCGAGGTCCTGGCGCTCCGCTGGGACGACGTCGCGTTCCTGGTCGACATGTCGGGCGCCTCGCTCCACGTCCGCCGCGCCGTGTCGGCCGGCGTCGAGAAGGAGCCGAAGGGCCGCAAGGCCCGTCGCGTCCCGCTCCCGCGAGCCGCCGCCGAGGCCTTGGCCCGCGTCGGTGCCCGTGGCGACTTCACGACCCCGGACGACTACGTCTTCTGCAACCGCTTCGGCCGGCGCCTGGACGGCGAGGCTCTCCGATCGCGCTACAACCGAGCCATCCAAGCCGCGGGCCTGCGCCACGTCAAGCTCCACGGCCTCCGCCACGCCGCCGGCTCGGTCCTCGCCCGCTCGATGCCACTGGTCACCGTCCGAGACGTCCTCGGCCACTCTGACATCCAGACGACGAACCGCTACCTGCACTCGAAGATCGACGCGGCGGCGGTGGAGGCGGTCAACGCGGCGTTCGGGACGCCGATCGGTCGGGTGGGGGAGGCGGAGGTGAAGACGGAGAGCCGGCGGCCACGGACGTGATGGGCAATCGCGTCTCGCACCGCCTCAACGCCAGGGACGTTCTGAACGGCCGCCACGGCGCGCCACCGCTGTCCGAACGTTGCGGGGTCCGACGGCACTGCCTAGGCAAAAACCACGACAATCGCGAATGCGGTACCCCTCGGGGCATTCTTCCGTCCCGGGTGTCTTAGCTGCGAGGCCCAATGCGGAGTTACGTTCCCCCTTCTGTCATACATCGCGGTCGGTGTTGTTTTCTTCGGACACGCTTCCGGCGTGATCGGCGGAGGTGATGACCTCTCGGCGGCGAGCGAGAACTCCGGCTATTTCATGCTGCTTCGCTGTCGGCAACCAGATATTGAGGCGGCGGATGGCCTCTGCGCGGTCCTCACCGTGGAGCTGACTCGACGCGTCGACCACGCGTAGCGCTGCGCCGACGATCGGATCGCGAGCGCCGGCATCACGAGCCTCCGCAAACCGCATTGCCTCGGACATCATTTTCTCGACGCAAGAGGGTGGCGGCACGACGCTCATTGCGGTGGCAGGCACCATTGCGAGTGCGATAAGCACCTCGAATGCTTCGCACCGGAGGTCCGTCCCCTCGTATGACGCTGCGTAGCCATCCACCGCACGGAGCATGAGGGGCCCGACCAGGTCGCCCTTCTGCTGGTCTGCCTCGACAAGCAACTCGACAACCGTGAACCACATCTGTTCTTGGGTGGCCTGCCATGCTGCACGGTCACCAAGGCCGCCGGCCACGGCCCCCTCGGCACGAAACTCGGCTTCTCGAGCAGCTAGACGCAGCTCGAGGCTCGAGGGACCGACACCCCAGGCTTGGTGGTGTGCCAGCGCGCGTCTGGCCTCTTGGTGAACTACGGGGCTGATGAGGCCTTTCTCCTGAAGAGAAGCCAGCAGCGCCAGCGTTCCGAACGCCTCGAGGCCCTCCTGGTGTGCCGCCATGCGCACCCAGCGATCGTCGCTAAAGACGGCGCGGCGCTCGCGAAAAGCGACCAGGAAAGTCGCTACGACTGAATTCAGGGCGCCGGACCGTGCGGAGGGGCCACGGTCGTAGAGGTCGCTCCACCGACGCAGGTGAAGATCCGATGCATTGCTGTCCGGACTTGGAACACGGGGAGCGAGGGACTGCGCCATCTTCCGGGCGCGATGAATCCGGTCGCGACGCGCTGCTTCGTCGTCGGGTGAGACGTCTACCCACCATCCCGTCCCGTCCTGGTTCGTTCCCAGGTAGCCAGCGACGTCGCCGATGTGCGCGTCCGCCGCCACGGCATCCGCGACGACCTCAACAGCCACCATGCCGCCCGGGATCGCCGACATGATCGCCCGCCTCGCCGCGTCCGGAAGACACCCGAATATGTAGAGACTGGACGGGTCCCAGATGGCGGCGCCGCCGATCGCCGCAGCGGCAGCCGAATCCTGGCGGTCTTCGTCTTCGGGCCGCAAGAATCCGAGCGGTAGCGAGCCGAGCCTGGACCATGTCTCAAGTGCGCCGCGGCCACTGACGTCGGCCAAAATTGCAACGGGTCCGCGACCCGACTCCACGCGCGAGGTGCCGTCGCGAAGGAGATCGTCGTCGGGGCGTCCCATTGACGCCAGGAGGTCGATCAGCTCTTCCGCCGACTCGGGCACGTCAAACGATTTCAGGGCTTTCGAAGTAGGGAAGCGTTCAGTGAACGTCCCGAGCGTGTCGGTAACACGCGCAGACACCTCCGGTTCGAGTTCCTTAGCACCCAGACCGACTGAGAAGATCGCGCGTTCTAGCGTCTCATCCGCTCGCTGAAAGTGGTCTGTGAGCTCGATCAACCGGGGTAGGGCGTCGGCGGCCGGAAGGTGGCGACTCAGTACCTCCGCCAATAGATGAGCTTGATCGGCACTGAGCTCCGGCGGTCGTTCATGACCGATCAGCGCAAAGGCTTCGGGTACCTCGTCCAACCGCGTTCTGGCGTATGCCAGGTTCCAGCGTGCTCCGACGCTCACCGGTACCGCCTGCAACCACTCCTCGGTGAAGTCCGCCATGTGTACGACATCGTGCGTGTCAATGGCGAGCGGCATAGCCGACCCAAAAGCGAGGTCTCGGTCTCGCGAAGAGGCTGTCGAGTTCCTGGCGACGCGGAGGAACTGTTCCGCGGCCTCCGTCGTGCGTCCCGTTTGCTCGAGCGCCCCCGCCCACGCGAGCCGATCGGCGGGGTTGTCGCCGCGGCGGACCAGCGCTTCTGCACGATCTGTCGCGGCCTCCCATCGGCCCTGTCCCGTGGCGATATCGCGAAGAAGGCGAAGCGCGGAGGCGTCTTGCGTGAGCGGTAGGAGGGCGGTCTCCGCTTCCTCGAAACGCCCTTGGTTCGCGAACCGAACGGCCTGGAGCTTGGCGATTGCGGCCTCGTGTTCCGGGACCAGAATGGACTCAGCATGCGAGTCCCAAGCAACTTCAACGTCCATTGAGGCAAGACGGAGCATCGCTAGCGCGGCGTTCTGGGCAATGCTGTCGTCCGGATCGAAGTGCAGCCCGGCCAAGAGTTCCTTTGCACGCCTCCAGTTCTCGCGCTCATCCTCGGCCTCCTCGTCGAGCAACGCGCTTGCGAGAACAATGCGCGAGTCGGGATCTCGCGTGTCTGACGAAATGACGATCCCGACAAGGTCCGGGCGTCCACACAGGAGGGCGGCTTGACCGATCGCGACGGCCTGCTGCTCGTCAGCCTCCGGTCCCTTCACGATGTCTTCAAGGAGTACTTTCGCTTCGGTCACCTCGCCGGCCAGCACGTGGCATTCGATTGCCCGAGAAAACAGACTGACCCTCTCGCCGGTTCGCCCGTGAGCACCCGCCTCGCGCCCGAGGTCAACGAACTTCTTTGCTGCCGCCCCAACGACCGCTCCGTCGATGGGCTTGCCCAGCTGATGCTTCCGGCGGTTCTCGTACCACGGCACGATGCCCGAGAGTTCGCTGACAAGTGGGTCGTTAGGTGCCAGGGCCTGAGCCAGTTGCAGCTCTGCCCGGGCAGCATCGAAGTCTTCCTGGGCAACGTGTGCTTCGCCGCGCGTCTGATGGATATGGGCCTGCTCGACGGCGTTGCCCGAAGAAACCCCGGCTAGACACCTGAGTCGGGTCATCGGGTCGTCGATCCTGCGAGCTTCGGTGAGCTTCAACGAGGTGTTGTCCGGATCGAGGGAGCGGGCGGTAGCGAGGTGCTCTACGGCGCGTGCGACGGCGCCTTCGGCTTCCGCGGAACGCGCTGCGCGCACGATGTAGGAAGCGCGATTGGCGCTGTCTTCGCAGAGTTCCGCGGCATGGAGGTAGGCACGCTCGGATTGCGCGTACAGGCCTTGAGAGTCGAGTACCCGGCCGACGGCGCTCCACGTCGGTGGCGAATAGTGACTCGGTTCGCGTCCGACGGTCCTGACCAGGCCCACGATGCCCTCGTGAGCCCATAGCGCCGTGAGCATCGCGGCCGCTTCTTCGTCCTCGGTCGCAAGCCGTGAGATCCCGGGCGGAACGTCTTCCGAAGAGTCCAGAGCGCGTTCGGAGCGAGCGAGCCCATTCTTGTCGGCCGACACTCCGTGCTTGAGTGCCTCCTGAACGTGCGTGTCCAAAACGTCGAGTCGTTCAGTAACCACCTTCTGGTGTTCGACCGAGGCATCGCGAAGGGACCTGATTACTGCATGCGTGTCAGCCTGTTGCCGCATGATCGACTCAGTCGCATGCTGGATCGCGTCGCGCAGAATCTGACGCGTTTCCACGTCGATAAGTCTCTGATCCACTTCGAGAAGCGCCGCCGACCGCTCGGCGATCCGAAGCATCTGGTCTGCGGCACCTTCGGGAAACCAACGACGAAAGTAGGCATGGAGCTCGGACGAACCCGCCTGGGCGTCGACGAGATAGCCGATCGCGACTTTGCGAAACTCCGGTGCCCGGTAGCAGTACGTCGCCACATCTTCGGAGAGGTCAACGTTCCACGCGTTGACTCCCCGTTCGAAGCGCTCCATAAAGCGCCCGTACTCCGGAAACAAGCGTTCGGCAGCCTCGACACCCTTCGCGCCCGTTCCGATGAGTTGCGCTACACCGGTGACGATGGAAAGCGGGTCAGCCATGCAGTGGAAAACGTACGGTGCGACGCGGTCTGAAAGACGCTCCCGTCATCCCACTTCTCGAGCTCGTCTATTGAGATTCGACGTATCCACATGCCCCAGCGCGCTAGGCGCAACGCAAGCGACCGGGCCGACCTCCGGGTATGACCCGTTCCGCGAGCCGATCATCCGGGCGCGCCGCGCCGATTCGTTCACCGCAGGAGACGAACGGTGACCGGGAGGTCGAGGTCGGCCCAGACGCGGTCGGCGGTCAGGACCTCGGGTGGGGTGCTGCGGACGGCCAGCGCGAGGCAGCATCGGTCGCCGAGCGACAGCGATCCTCCGCCGTCGAGGGCGCGCATGGCGCCCGCGAGCTCGGCGTCTTCTTCGGTCACCGGCTCGATCGTGACGCCCGCGGCGGCCAGGAGTTCGCGGACGCGAGCGATGTCCACATCGACGTCGATCAGCTTGCCCACCACCTCGGCGAGGTTCGCCGCGCCGAGCGTCGCCGACTGCAGCGCCTCGGCGACCACTTGGGCCCCGGGCTCGTCGTGGACGAGCGCGAGAACGGCGGAGGCGTCGAGGACGGTCATTCCGCCGCGGCGGCCTGGCGCCGCTCGGCGAGCAGTTCGTCGACCAGAGACCGGGACTTCGCGATGCCCGAGGCGAGACCCCGGAGCTCGGACGCGGCGTCCTTCTGCGACTCGATCACGAGCCGACGACCGGACAGCTGGAGGTGCAGGCGGTCGCCGGCCGCCAGGCCCAGTTCAGCTCGCACGTCGGCGGGGATCACGAGGCGGCCCTGCTGCCCCAACACGAGAGTGGCATTCATGTGTCGAGTGTGGCACGGAATGACCTGACGTGCCACCGCAGCTGGGCGCCAATCGGGCGGGTGACTGCCGGAGAGGCCGCCCCCGGCCAGGGGGGTCGGCATGCCTTCCTACTCGAGCGCGACGCCGTTCGTCGGTTGTTGCGCTCTGGTCTCCGGGACACGCGCGGACTGGGCACGAATGCCTAGTGGTAACAAGCGCCCACTGGTCACTCGGGTGGTCGCTCGTGCAGTGGGCATGCGTTCGCGCCATCCCTGCCCGACGCCGATGGACGTCCCCGGGCGGGCGACCCGGATGCTCTCGGGTGCCGGAGGCTGTCCCGCCACGGCCGGAAGCAGCCTGCCGACCGCGGCCGAAGGTGCGGCGTTCCGTGCCAGTGGGCCTCGTTCCGGCGCACGTCGTACGGCGGCCGCACCAGCTGCCGATCGCGCAGAACCGCGTGTCGTTGTCGGAGCCCACCGATTCGGTTTCTGGCTGGACGGGACGGATCGCGATCCGGCGCGAGCTCACGACGCCTGACGGCGCCGAAAACGTAGAAGAAGGAGAGAGAGCCGGGTGGCGACCCGTTGCGCGGGTTCGGAGGTGGTCGTCGTCCACGGCGATCTCCTAGACGGAGATCACCGAGGCCACCTCCCCGCGAGATCGACTTCGTCGATTCGCGCACACAGTATCCACCCCTTGGAGAGGGCCAGTTCGGAGGTGGTCACTCAGTACGCGAACCGCCGCCCGGGGGAGGCCCACGGGCCGGCGGGCAGGTCTGGCGATCACCGCCAGCGGGCGTTCGGATCGCATAACTGATCGACGGGCGCGCCAGCACTACGACAGAGCGATCTCACCCGAGTGGTCACTAGTGCCCATTGCCGCGGCTAGTGCGCCGATCTAAAAATCGAGCATGGCTTCGGCCTTCCCCGATCCCCGGTTCCGGGCGCTCCCTGAAGTCGTCGGCGTGCGCACCCGGCCGCTGACCCGCGACGAGGTCCTGACCGCCGCCGAGGTCGCGGACCTCCTGAAGCTGCCGAAGTCCACGGTCTACGAGCTCGCGCGCCGCGGGGTCCTTCCGGCGGCCCGCCTGGGGCGAACCCTGCGCTTCGTCCGGTCGGACGTCGAGCGGCGCGTCCGCGAGCCGTTCAACTGATCGCCGCGCCCGCTCGGCTGATCAGCGCGTTTCCGGGGCTCGACGCGGCCCCTCGGGCGCCGGACCGGAGAAGTGGTACCCGCAGGTGGTACCCGCACCGAAATGCCACTGATTACGACTGGCCCCAGGAACGACGAAACCCCAGTCACCGACTGGGGTCTCGAGGAGCGCGCCCGGCAAGATTCGAACTTGCGACTTTCTGCTCCGGAGGCAGACACTCTATCCACTGAGCTACGGGCGCCGGATGGACCGCGAGCGATCCGCTGCGCAGTGTAGCGGGACTGCCGGAGGGTCGCCGGGCACGGTCCGTGCGCGGACCCGCGCGTGCCGCACCCACCGTCTACCCTCGCCCGGGTGAACCTGGAGGTCCTCTTCGTCGGCACCGGCGGATCCGCGCCGTCGCCCGGGCGCGGGCTGCCCGCGCTGCTCGTGCGGCGCGGGGGAGAGCACGTGCTCGTCGACTGCGGGGAGGGGACGCAGCGCCAGCTCATGCGGTCGTTCGGGCTGGCGGAGATCGACCTGGTCCTGCTGACGCACCTGCACACGGACCACTGGCTCGGGCTGCCGGGGCTGCTGAAGACGCTCGACCTGCAGGACCGGACCGTCCCGCTCAGCGTGGTCGGACCGGTGGGGACGATCGCCGCCGTCGCGGGGATCCAGACGCTGACC
>WLOB01000075.1 GCA_009699505.1 Actinomycetota bacterium
GATCGCCCGCGGGCGGCTCCGCGGTCGGCGGGGGAGCGGAACTCTCGCCGGGCGACTGCATCGCGGGGACTGTAGCCGCGCGGAGCGGCGGGACGCGCGACCCCGGCCGCTATCGTCGGCCCATGCCCGCGGCCCTGACGCTGCTGCTCGGCGGCGTCTTCGCCGCGTCCGGGGTGGCCAAGCTCCGCGATCCCGCCGGGATGGTCGTCCTGCTCCGCCAGGCGCTCCGGCCGACCGTCCCCGCGTTCGCCCTGACCCGCGCGCTCGCCGTCCTCGAGCTCGCGCTCGGCGCGCTGCTCGTCGTGGCCGTCGCCCCGCGGGTCGCCGGGGCGCTCGCCGCCCTCGTGCTCGTGGCCCTCTCGGTCGCGCTGCGGGTCGCCGCGCGGCGGGCCCCCGAGGCCGTGGCGGCCTGCGGCTGCTTCGGATCCGGGGCCGGCGCGCCGCCGGGGCAGGCGCTCGCCCGCAATGCGCTGCTGATCGCGGGCGCCGCGGCGGTCGTCGCGTGGTCGCCGGGGCGCGGTCCCTGGGACCTGTCCGCCGAACAGCTCGCCGGCGCGGTGACGCTCGCGGTCGGCCTGCCCTGCGCGTGGCTGCTGGCGACCGCGCTGGCCCGCGAAGCGCGACGGCCGCGGCCGCCCCGCCCCGGTTCGACGAGCGCGGGTCACGCGTGAGCGCCGTCTGGATCGCCTCGGTCGCCGTCTCGTGGGTGGTGGTCGCCCTGCTCGTGGCGGTCGTCCTGTCGCTGATGCGGCAGACCGCCGAGCTGCGGTTGCGGCTCGACGAGCTCGACGGCGGCGAGCTGTTCGACGCCCCCGAGTGGGACGCCGCCGAGGGGGACCCGGTCCCGACCGTGACGGTGCCGGTGCTGCCCGGGTCCGAGGCCGTGGACGGCGGCGCGCTCGAGCTCGGCGGTCCGCGAGGCCGCGGTGCGCTGCTCGTCTTCCACTCGCCCGGCTGCGCGGGCTGCGTCGGCGTCGAGGAGGCGCTCGAGACCGTCGCGAACGAGGGCCCGCCCGGCCCACCCGTGCAGCTCGTCTCCGTCCTGGCGCTGCGGCCCGACGGCGGTGCCGAGCATCTGCGCCGCCGGCCGCTGGCGGGCGTGCCGTCGATCTCGGTCGACGCCCTGCCGCGCGAGCTGCGCCGGCCGACGACCCCGTCGATGCTGGGGATCTCGCCCGACGGCGTCGTCGCCGCGATCGGCCGTCCGGACGGCGCGCAGAGCCTTCGCGACCTGGCCGTCCGGACCGCGAACGCCTGACCCGCGCCCCCGCGCCTCCGCGCCTCCGCGCCCCCGCGCGAGCGCCCGAACCCGGACCCGCGCCCCCGCGCGAGCGCCCGCCGTCCCGGGCCCCCGGGGTCCGAGGTCCCTAGCCGCGGCGGTAGTTGCCGGGCGGACCGGTGCGCGAGAGCGGCTTGCGGCCCTTGCGGTCGAGGCCCGTCTCGAGCATCCAGCCGCGGGTGCCCTTCGGCAGCGCGTCGCTGCGGACGATCTCGACGAAGCTCCACTCGACGCAGCAGACCGCGTACGACGGGGCGCTGCGGCGGCAGAGCTCGTCGACGACGTCGCCGGACTCGAGCCAGCCGAACGCCGTCGAGTTGAACGACAGCCGCAGGTAGTAGTCCTCGAAGTTCGAGGCCATCCGCGACACCGGCTTGCGGACCCGGCGGCGCAGCGGCGTCGCGCGGCAGCGGATGTCGTCGAGCGGCGGGCCGCCGCAGTCGTCGTGGCCGCAGGCCCTCTGCGACGCGACCGCGTCGCGGCAGTCGAAGTCCTTGCGCGCCGGGCCGCAGAGGAAGCCGTCGTTCTTCGCCTGGTCCTGCCACTTCAGGTCCTCGCGCGAGTAGACCTTCCCGTCGACCTCGAGCGGGATCCAGCCGCTCTTCTTCGACCGGACGTCGTTGCCCGGGTAGCCCCAGATCCACCCGTCGACGGCCTCGCGCATCGGCGGCGACGCGCAGTTCGGCGCCTCGCGGTCGCTCTGTCGGGCGAAGTGCGCGCCCTCGTGGACGTAGACCTCGTCGCCGGCGTTCGTCAGGACGATCTCGGCGTCCGGGTGCGGGCCCTTACGGACGGCGACGCCGGTCCGGCCCTCCCGCTTCGTGCTCGCCTCGGTCGCGACGACGACGTAGGGCGTGTAACAGACGGCGACGGCGTCCTGGCCGACCGCGCCGTCCGGGACGTCCGCCGCCGCGACGGAGCGGAAGTTCTCCTCCTGGAACGGGATGCGGCGGCGACGGCGCGCCGTCTTCCCGTCCGAGTCGTCCCCGCACGCGATCAGGCCGCCCGATGCGACGGCGGCGGTGCCGACGCCGACGGCACCGAGGAAGCGGCGCCGTGAACCGGGGCGGGCCAGGCGGTCCCCAGCGTGGCGGACGAGATCGTCGAAGCTCACGGGCGACGACGATAGCGGCGGCGCGCCAGCGGGCGCGCCGCCGGCGTGGCACCCGGTTCGGGCGACGCACGGCCGCGACGCGGTGCCGCGGCCGGGTCGCGGCGGCACCCCGGGGCGCGGGTCAGTTCGTCGTCGCGCCGCCGCTCCCGGGGATCGAGATCGGCTTCGCGTCGTCGATCCCGGCGGGACGCTCGGGGGCGGGCGCCTCGCCGTAGTCGCTCATCCGCACCTTCGTCACGGAGGTGCCGGGCAGGCTCGCCGCGGCGCCGCCGAAGACCTCGGCGGGTGAGAACTCCTGGTCGACCGCGTACGTCAGGCCGCGGTCGTCGACACAGGAGCTGACCGGGATCGCGGCGCCGTCGGGCGCGCCCTCGATGAGCGCCTTCGCGGCGGGATCGGCGATGTTGCCGAGCACGTCCTTCACGGCGACCTCGGCGTCGAACCAGCGACAGGTCGTGCCGTCGAGCTCGGCGGTCTCGCGGACCCGCAGGATCTTCGCCTTCTCGAGCTGCCGGATCTGGGCGAGCGGGTCGCCGGAGCCGACGGGGTTGTCCGTCACGGACCAGCCGCCGCTCCCGGTGCGGACGTAGACCTTGCCCTTCTCGCCGTAGTTCTCGATCTCCTGGCCGCTCGTGCCGCCGAGGCGCTGCTTCATCGCGTAGCGCTCCGTCGTCAGCTCGACGACGCCCTCGCCGGTCGTGTTGATCCCCGCGTTCTTCAGCTCCAGGCTGATCCGGGCGGTCTTCGCCTGCGTGACGGCCTCGGGGCCCCGCCGGATCGCTGCGCGGATCGCCTCCTCGTCCTGGGCGGGGGCGCCGCCGCCGGCCGGCGCCTCGCCGCCGGAGCCGCCGGCCGACGTCGAGCCGCCCGCGTCGGTCGTCGTGCCGCCCTGGGCGGTGGTCGCGGCGGTCGTCCCCGTCGACGCGGTGGGCTCGTCGTCGTCCGAGCCGCAGCCCGCGACGCCGGCGGCGAGCAGCGCCGCGGTGGCGACGACGCCGAGACGGGATGACAAGGGGCGGGGGGAGCGCATCGGCGGATCCTAGGTGCCCGCGGCACGCACGGGGAGGATCTTCACGGACCTCTCACGGTCCGCCCCGGTCCTGCGCGGATCCGACCGCGGGCCGGCGATCGGGCCTCGATCCGTACCCTTGGGGGTCGCCCCGCGACCGCGGCGGCGACGGACCGAGGACGGCGACGGCAGGGATGACGGGCGCGGCGATGACCCACGAGATCGAGGACGAGGACGACGTCGACGCGACGACCGCGGACCCGCTCGCGGCGATCGATCCCGAGGAGCTCGCGGTCTGCCTGAAGGTGCTCGCGCAGGCCGAGGCGCTGGGGGAGGACCACGCCGACGCGCTCGCGATCCAGCGCGCCACGGCCAAGATCTACAAGACCGTCCGCCGACGCCGCCGGTCGGAGCGCCGCGCGGCGATCGTCGCCCACGACGAGGCGATCACGAACCTGACCGCGACCGGCGCGCCGGGACGGATCGACGACGAGACGAAGGGCCTGCCGCTCGTCTCCGAGGCGAAGGGCGCGATCGCGGGCGTCCTCCTCGAGGACCGCGCCTGCTACGTCTGCAAGCAGGGGTACCGCGAGGTCGACGCGTTCTACCACCAGCTCTGTCCGCCCTGCGCGGCGAAGAACCACGCGCGGCGCGACGCCCGCACCGACCTCACCGGGAAGCGCGCGCTGCTCACCGGCGGCCGGGCGAAGATCGGCATGTACATCGCGCTCCGGCTGCTGCGCGACGGTGCCGACCTGACGATCACCACCCGCTTCCCGCGCGACGCGGTCCGCCGCTTCACGGCGATGGAGGACAGCGCCGACTGGATCGACCGGCTGCACGTCGTCGGCCTCGACCTGCGCGACCCGATGCAGGTGACCGCGCTGGCCGACGAGGTCGCCGCGCAGGGGCCGCTCGACATCCTCATCAACAACGCGGCGCAGACCGTGCGTCGCTCGCCCGAGTCCTACGCGCTGCTCGCCGAGGCCGAGGCGGCGGCGCTGCCGTCCGGGCGGATCCCCGACGTGATGACGCTCGGCCGGCCCGGCGACGTCCGGCCGACGGCGCTCGAGGAGTCGACGGGCGACCACTGGAGCCCGACGCCGGCGCTGGTCTCGTCGATGGCGCTCGAGGCCCGCTCCGCGACGCCCGCCCGGATCGCGGCGGGCACCGCGATCGACGCCGGCGGCCTCGTCCCCGACCTGCACGACACGAACTCGTGGGTGCAGAACGTCGGCGAGGTCGACGCGATGGAGATGCTCGAGGTGCAGCTCTGCAACGCGACGGCCCCGTTCATCCTCATCACGCGCCTGCGGGCCGCGCTCGCCGCCTCGCCCGCCCGCCGCACCTACGTCGTGAACGTCTCGGCGATGGAGGGCCAGTTCGGCGGACGCTGGTACAAGGGCTCGGGCCACCCGCACACGAACATGGCGAAGGCCGCGCTGAACATGCTGACGCGGACGAGCGCCCGCGAGATGCTCGCGCAGGACGGCATCCTCATGACCGCCGTCGACACCGGCTGGATCACGGACGAGCGCCCGCACCCGCAGAAGATGCGCCTGGCCGACGTCGGCTTCCACGCCCCGCTGGACCTCGTCGACGGCGCGGCCCGCGTCTACGACCCGATCGTCCGCGGCGAGGCAGGCGAGGACCTGCACGCCTGCTTCCTGAAGGACTACGAGAAGGCACCCTGGTAGCGGGCGGCCGGGTCCGACCCCCGGTCGACCGGGAGCGGTGCGGCCCGGACTGGGCGAGGCGCCGAGCGGGGATGCGGCACCCGGGGTCGCGGCCGCCGTCTAGGGATCGTCCAGTCCGAGACATCCGTACGGCGTCCCGCCCTGGCCGCATCGATCGGTTGACACCGTCCGGGCGCGGTGAGGGTGACCGGACATGCCTCGTCCCAGCTCACGCACCCTCCGTCGCGCGGCGGTCGCCGGCGGCCTCCTCGCCGGCCTCGCCGTGCCATCCGCCGCACTCGCCGCGGACCCCGTCAGCAACGCCGTCGTGCTCAGCAACGACCGGCTCGCCTCGTTCGACCTGAAGACCCCGGGCTCGCCCGTCAATCCGGTCGCCGTCACGGGCCTCGTCGACGGCGACACGCTCGTCGGCATCGACATCCGCCCGCAGAACGGCCAGCTCTACGGTCTCGGCGTCAACGCGACGGCCGACACCGTCCAGCTCTACGCGCTGAGCGCGCGGACCGGTGTCGCCAAGGCGATCGGCGCTCCGATCACCGGGATCCAGGGCACGGACTTCGGGTTCGACTTCAACCCCACCGTCGACCGGATCCGCGTGGTCTCCGACACCGGCGAGAACTTCCGTGTCAACCCGAACACCGGCGCCCAGGTCGACGGCAACGACGTCCTCCTCGGCGTGCAGCGCGACGGCGACGTGAACGGCGCGACCGCCGTCGACGGATCGGCGTACACGAACAGCCAGCAGAACGCCACGGTCACGGCGCTCTTCTCGCTGAGCGCGGCCGACCAGAAGCTCTACATCCAGAACCCGCCGAACGCGGGCACGCAGACGGCGGGCAAGAGCGTCACCGTCGGCGGTGCCGCAGCGAACTTCTCGGACGTCGGCGGCTTCGACATCGCCCCGAACGTCGAGGCGCCCGCCAACAACCAGCCGCCTGCCGCCGGCGGTCTCGGCATCGCCGCGGTGAACGTCGGCGGCAAGGCCACGCTCGCGTCGATCGACCTCAACACCGGCGCCGCGACGGTCGTCGGTCTGATCGGCGACGGCTCGCAGCCGGTCCAGGGCCTCGCGATCCAGCAGGAGGAGAAGGCCGGCGGGCTGCCCGCCGTGTCGCTCACGGACTCGGGCAAGATCCGCCGCTTCAACACGGCGACGCCGACCGTCTTCGTCGAGACGTCCGCGATCACCGGACTCGGTCCCGGCGAGACGCCCGTCGCGATCGACTGGCGCCCGCAGACCGGCCAGCTCCTGCTACTCGGGGTCGACGCCGCGAGCAACACGGGCACCCTCTACCGGCTCGACCCGCAGGCGACCGGCGGCGCGGCCACGGCCACGCGCATCGGGCTCACGGGCTCCGTCGCGTTCACGGACGGCAACGCCAACACGACGGACCTGCCCGACCCGGCCACCGTCGGCTACGACATCGACGTCAACCCGACGGTCGACCGCGTCCGCGTGGTCACCGGCAGCGGCCTGAACTTCCGCCTGAACCCGAACGTCGCCGACGACCAGCCGTCCGCGGTCGACGGCAACGGCGGCGGCATCGCGGTCCAGAACGGCACGAACCCCGACGGAGCCCAGAAGGCCGCGAACGGGGACACGACGGTCGGCCTCGACGTGGCCGGCACCGCCTACACGAACAACGAACAGAACGCGACCCGGACGACGCTCTACACGCTCTCGAGCGCCGAGGGCAAGGTCGCCCTGCAGGCCCCGCCGAACGCGGGCACCCAGACCGCCGCGAAGACGCTCAACCTGCTCGGCCTGCCGGTCCCGATCACGGCCACGGGCGGCTTCGACATCGCGCCGGGCGTCGACGTCGACGCGGACGACGCCGCCGCGCCCGCAGGGAGCACCGGCTACGCGGCGCTCAGCATCCTCGGGCAGACGACGCTCGGCCGGGTCGACCTGAACACCGGCGCGGTCTCGCCGGCCGGACCCGTCGGTGACGGCCAGCCGATCCAGGGCCTCGCGATCCAGGGCGAGGCCGAGGCCGGCGGGGCGCCCGCCGTCACGGTCACCGCCGCCACCTCGACGACCAGCACCCTGCGGCGCTTCGACGTCGCGAAGCCCGCCACCGGCACCGAGGTCGCGATCACCGGCCTGACCGCCGGCGAGGTCCCCGCCGGCGTCGCATGGCGACCGCAGACGGGCCAGCTGCTGCTCCTCGGCATCGACGCCGACGAGGACCGCGGCTCGCTCTACCGCCTCGACCCGCAGACCGGCGCGGCCACGGTGATCGGCGCCGCGGGCTCGGTCGCGTTCCGCACCGGGTCCGGCTCCGTCGTGGAGCTGCCGCCGGTGGCGACCGGCTACGACATCGACGTCAACCCGACCGTCGACCGCGTGCGGGTCGTCGCCGCGAGCGGCCTGAACTTCCGCCTGAACCCGACGGTCGCCGACGGCGCGTCGGTGGCGGTCGACGGCAACGACGGCGAGAGCGCGGCCGTCGCGGGCACGAACCCCGACGGGAAGCAGAACGGCGGCGCCGCGGACGTCTCGGGCACCGCCTACACGAACGGGTTCGCGCAGCCGCTCACGACGCCCCCGGGGGCCACGACCCAGCTCGGCATCAGCGCGGCGCAGGACCAGCTGCTGATCCAGAACCCGCCGAACGCCGGCACCCAGACCGCCGCGCAGACCATCAAGGTCGGCGCGGACCGCCTCGATGTCACGGCCGTCCGCGGGTTCGCGATCCCGGCGAAGGTCCGCGTCGCGTCGCCGAACGGCGTGACGCAGGACGACGGGTTGGCGGTCCTCGGCACCGCCGGGACCGCCGCCGCGCTCTACGGGATCAACCTGCAGACCGCCGAGGCGACGCTGAAGGGCACGCTGCCCGGGGCGCCGACGAGCTTCGCGCTCGGTGACGGGCCGGAGGTGCTCGGCTCGATCCCCGTCCACACCGTCTCGCCGCTCGCGCCGCAGCCCCCGAACGCGCCGGTGGCGACGCCGGTGATCGCGAAGGCCGGCTTCGGGTCCAGCACGCGGCTGTCGGTGAAGCTCCGCGCGACGCGGGTCTCGGCGAACGGCCCGGCGAAGGTGACGTTCCGCAACACGAACGCCTTCGCGGTGAAGGTGCGCCTGCAGGCGACGACGCCGAAGTCCGGGAAGCGCAGGGCGATCCGGTACAGCACCAAGACCTACACGGTGAAGGCCCGTTCGTCGCGGACCGTCAACCTGCGCCTGCCCGCCGCCGCCCGCAAGGAGCTGCGCACGAAGCGGAAGCTGTCGATCCGCACGACGCTGCGGGTGACGGCGCCGGACGGGAAGAACCGCACCGTCCGCAAGACGCTGACCGCGCGCCGGAAGTAGCGCGGCGCGGACCCTCCTCGCGCGAGGAGGGTCCGGCGCCCGGCGGCGTCGGCGGCGTCAGTCGGGCTCGGTGAGCCTGCTCGTCGTGGCGAGCAGCACGGCCGGCGCGACGAGCTGCACGAAGAAGACGGCGAACAGCCCGGCGACCACGTGGTCGCGGTCGAGGTCGGCGGGCAGGACGGCCGACGCCACGATCACCGCGACGAGCAGCAGGACCCCGAGGCCGCGGTGCGAGAGCGCGAACGCCCGGTCGCGCCGGTCGCGCTCGCGCTCGTCGAGCTCGCTGCCACGCATCGCGGTGACGCCCCCGGCGACGACGTTGACGGCGCCCATCGCCGGGACCCACGCCAGCAGGCCGGCGACCGCCATCGCGATCCCGGTGGTCCCGCCGACCGCGAACCCGGCGACGACGACCGCGCTCGCCACCACCAGCGCCGCGATCGCCACCACCCGCCCGAGCGGCGTGCGGACGCGGTCCGCGGCGGGGTAGCGGTCGTACGTGGCGCGCGAGATGCCGCTGCGCTCCTGGATGCTCATCGGGACTCCTCTGCGTGGGGGACGGGGGCGCCCAGCCGCGGGAACGCGTCGAGCGAGAACAGCGCCTCGACGGGGACGTCGAAGAACCGCGCCATCCGCAGCGCGAGCGCCAGGCTCGGGCGGTACTCGCCGCGCTCGACGTAGCCGATCGTCTGGTAGTGGACGTCGACCGCCGCCGCGAGGTCGCGGCGCGACACGCCGCGCTCGGCGCGGAAGACCGCGACGCGGTTGTGGACCGGGGGCTCTTCGGGGCGGGGCACTACGCAGTTTGTAGCAGAAGTACTACATATCGTCCAAGTCGCGCGGTGGGTGGGCGTCCGGAGGTCCGGGTGGCGGTGGGTGGGCGACCTTCCCTCGTCCAGGGCGCGGGCAGGTCGAGTTCGCGCCGCGATCCTCCCGTCCGTGGTCGGCAGGCGTCTCAGGTCGCCGGGATCCTCCGCCCGTGTCGGCAGTCGCCCAGGATCTTCGTGGGGGCGACGCAGATCCGCCGCTCCCCGCGGATCGCCAGAGCGTCGCCGCCCACGGCTCGCCGTCGCCGTGTGCAGGGGTTTCTCCCCGCCGGCCGCCCGGTGTCCCGTCGGTCCTCGACCCTCCGTTGAGGGGTCGTCGAAGATCTGCCATACTGCGACTCAGATTTCACGCAGTCTCGTTCGGAGCTAGGAGCGCCACATGGGCAAGATCATCGGCATCGACCTGGGCACGACCAACTCGTGCATGGCCGTCCTCGAAGGCGGCGAGCCGACCGTCATCGAGAACTCCGAGGGCGGCCGCACCACCCCGTCCGTCGTCGCGTTCGCCAAGGGCGAGCGGCTCGTGGGTGCCGTGGCCAAGCGCCAGGCCGTCACGAACCCGACGAACACCATCTCCTCCGTCAAGCGCTTCATGGGCCGCAAGGAGGCCGAGGTGCAGGAGGAGGAGTCGATGGTCCCGTACAAGGTCGTCGCCGGGGCCAACGGCGACGCCCGCATCGAGGCCGAGGGCAAGCAGTACAGCCCGCCGGAGGTCTCGGCCATCACGCTCGCGAAGCTCAAGGCCGACGCCGAGGCGTACCTGGGCGAGACCGTCGACGGCGCCGTCATCACCGTCCCGGCGTACTTCAACGACGACCAGCGCCAGGCGACGAAGGACGCCGGCAAGATCGCCGGCCTCGACGTCAAGCGCATCATCAACGAGCCGACCGCCGCGTCGCTCGCCTACGGCCTCGACAAGGAGTCCGACCAGACGATCCTCGTCTTCGACCTCGGCGGCGGCACGTTCGACGTGTCCGTGCTCGAGATCGGCGACGGCGTCTTCGAGGTCAAGTCGACCGCCGGTGACAACCACCTCGGCGGCGACAACTTCGACAAGACGATCGTCGACTGGCTCGCGGCCGAGTTCAAGAAGGACCAGGGCATCGACCTGAAGAACGACCCGATGGCCCTGCAGCGGCTGTTCGAGGCCGCGGAGAAGGCGAAGATCGAGCTCTCCTCGGCGCAGGAGACGCAGATCAACCTGCCGTTCATCACGGCCGACGCGTCGGGACCGAAGCACCTCGACGTCCGGCTGACCCGCGCGAAGCTCACCGACCTGGCCTCGAGCCTGCTCGACCGGCTGGTCGCGCCGGTCCGTCAGGCGATGGACGACGCGAAGGAGAAGGGCGCGTCGAACATCGACCACATCGTGCTCGTCGGCGGCATGACCCGCATGCCCTCCGTGCAGGAGAAGGTCAAGGAGCTCACGGGCAAGGAGCCGCACCGCGGCGTCAACCCGGACGAGGTCGTCGCCGTCGGTGCCGCCGTCCAGGCCGGCGTCCTGTCGGGCGACGTCAAGGACGTCCTGCTGCTCGACGTCACCCCGCTGACGGTCGGCATCGAGACCAAGGGCGGCGTCATGACGAAGCTCATCGAGCGCAACACCACGATCCCGACCCGCAAGAGCGAGATCTTCTCGACGGCGGACGACAACCAGCCGTCGGTCGAGATCCACGTCCTGCAGGGCGAGCGCGAGATGGCGAGCTACAACAAGTCGCTCGGCAAGTTCCAGCTGACGGGCATCCCGCCCGCGCCCCGTGGCGTGCCGCAGGTCGAGGTCACGTTCGACATCGACGCCAACGGCATCCTCAACGTGTCGGCGAAGGACCTCGGCACCGGCAAGGAGCAGAAGATCGAGATCAAGGCCGGCGGCGGGCTCTCCGACGAGGAGATCCAGTCGATGGTCTCCGACGCCGAGGCGAACGCCGAGGCCGACAAGAAGGCGCGCGAGCTGGCCGAGGCCCGCAACGTCGCCGAGCAGGGCGCGTACCAGGCCGAGAAGCAGCTCTCCGACCTGGGCGACCAGGTCGACGAGACCTCCCGCAAGGAGATCGAGGACGCGATCGCCGCCGTCCGCGAGGCGCTGACGGGCGAGGACGCCGAGGCGATCAACGCCAAGCGCGAGGCGCTCGAGCAGGCCTTCCACAAGGTCTCCGAGCAGCTCTACCAGCGCGCGCAGGCCGAGAACGGCGGCGCGGCCGGTGCCGACGGCCAGGGTCCGGCCGGCGGCGCGTCCGACGACGAGGAGGACGTCGTCGACGCCGAGGTCGTCGACGAGAAGTAGGCCGCGGCCCGCCGACACCGACCCTCCAGGAGCTCCCGATGACCGACGATCCCCGCAAGCACGAGACCAGCGCCACGCCGACCGGCACCGACGCCGACGGTCCCGTCCCGGCCCCCACCGGGACGGGCCAGGGGAACGTCACGGACCGCCCCATCCCCGCGGACGACGCGGCGGGCGGGTCGACGGGCCGCAACACCCCCGACGACGGTTCGGTGCCGGGGGACGTCGAGGGCGAGCCGGCGGACGCGGACGACGACCCCGCGGACGCAGGCCCCGCCGGGTCGGCGGGCGAGCAGGCGGAGGCGGCCGAGCAGGCCGACGAGGCCGAGGCGGAGATCGCCGCCGACGGCGAGCCCGTCGAGGCCGAGGCGGAGCCCGTCGCCGAGGAGCCCGACTGGAAGGATCGCTACGTGCGGTCCGTCGCCGAGCTCGACAACGTCCGCAAGCGCGCCCGCCGCGACGCGGCGGCCGGCGAGGCGAAGGGCGTCGCGAAGCTCGCCAAGGCGCTGCTCCCCGCGCTCGACAACCTCGACCGCGCGCTGGCGCACGTCGACCAGGTGCAGGAGCAGGACCCCGCGCACCCGGCCGGCGACACGCAGCTCGTCGAGGGCGTCCGCATCGTCCACCGCGAGATCCACGCCGCGCTGTCCCAGGCCGGCATCGAGGCCTACGACCCGACGGGCGAGCCGTTCGACCCGCACGCGCACGAGGCCCTGACCCAGCAGCCCGCCCCCGAGGGCACGCCCCCCGGGACGATCCTCGCCGTCTTCCAGGCGGGGTACCGTCGTGGGGACGACGTGCTCCGGGCGGCCAAGGTGGTCGTGGCGGGCTGACCCCCGTCGCGAAGAGACCGACTGCATGAGCACCCGACCGGACAACGGCCCCGACCTCTACGCGGTCCTCGGCGTCGACAAGAAGGCGTCGGCCGACGAGATCAAGAAGGCGTACCGCAAGCTCGCCCGTGAGTACCACCCGGACCGCAACCCGGGGGACACGGCCGCGGAGGAGCGGTTCAAGCAGGTCTCGGCGGCGCACGACGTCCTCTCCGACGCCGACAAGCGCAAGGAGTACGACAAGGCGCGCGCGTTCGGCGGGCTCGGTGGCGCGTTCTCCACCGGCGGGGCCGGCTTCGACTTCGGCGACTCCGGCATCGGCGACCTGCTGGGCACCGTCTTCGGGGGCCGCACCGGTCGTCAGAGCCGCACCGGTACCGGCACGCGTCCGGGCGGCGCGCAGCAGCGCGGCCGCGACGTCGAGGCCGAGGTCACGCTGTCGTTCCGACAGGCGATCGACGGCGCCCAGGTGCCGCTGAGCGTCCGCACCGCGTCGCCGTGCAACACCTGCGCGGGGACGGGGGCGAAGCCGGGCACCAGCCCGATCGTCTGCCCGCGCTGCCAGGGCCGCGGCGTCGAGTCGCAGGGCCAGGGCCTGTTCTCGATCAGCCAGCCGTGCTCGCGCTGCCACGGTGCCGGCACGATCATCGAGGACCCCTGCCCGACCTGCGCGGGCGAGGGCGCGGTCCACACGACCAAGCGCTACCGCGTCAACGTGCCGCCCGGCGTGAAGGAGGGCTCCCGGGTCCGCCTCGCCGGCAAGGGCCAGGCCGGACGCAACGGCGGCCCGCCCGGCGACCTCTTCGTCATCACGCACGTGCCGGCGTCCGAGGTCTTCGAGCGCCACGGCGACGACGTCGAGGTGACGGTGCCGCTCTCGATCGCCGAGGCGGTCCAGGGCGCCGACGTCGAGGTCCCGACGCTCGACGGCCGCCAGAAGCTGCGCGTCGCCCCCGGCACGAAGCACGGCACGCTCCAGCGCCTGCGCGGCGAGGGTCCCCCGCGACTGGGCGGCGGCGGGCGCGGCGACATCCGCTACCGCTTCGTCATCGAGGTCCCGCAGCCGTCCACCGACGAGCAGCGCGACGCCGCCGAGCAGTTCGGCGCGCTCTTCCCGTCCGCCGCCCGCGACCGCCTGTTCGCCGAGGAGTGATCCGGGTGGGGGAGGGAGGCGACGAGCGCGCGGGCCGTCCGGCCAAGCCCCGCGGGGCGGCCGTCCGGGTCACGTCGTCGA
>WLOB01000076.1 GCA_009699505.1 Actinomycetota bacterium
CACGGGCTTCGAGACTACGCGAGCGAACGGGTGTTCGGTTGGACCGGGGGCGGATCCGTCACGGTTCCGGCGCACCTCCGCACGTCGATCGTCAGCGGCGCGACGACGCCCCGTCGCGCTCCCGCGCCGGCCGCCCCGTCGTCGCCGTCGTCCGTGCCGCGCATGGTCCGCCACGCTACCCGCGGGCGGCGCGCGCCACCCGGCGCGCCCGGGCCGTCGGGCCGCACCCGTGCACGGCCCTCCCCTCCCACGATCGTCCCGCAGAACCCGTGCGTGGGGGGTCCCCCGATCGGGCACGTACGGGGTAGCCCTCCCGCAGCGTCGGGAGGACGCCCCGCCCGGCGCCGTTCCGGGCCCGTCCCACACCCAGGAACCCCGTGTCGTCCCACCGCCGTTCATCCCGTCGCACCGTCCGGCGCGCCGCCGCCTGCGCGCCCCTCCTCCTGCTGCCCGCGCTCGCGCCGGCCGCCGCGTCCGCCGACGCCGTCACCGCCAACACGTGGGCCGGCGGGTCGCTCGGGTTCCATCGCCAGCCCGCCGCGCCGCGGTACCCGGCGGGGGCGGCGCTCGTGTCCCTCGTCACGTCGTCGACGACCGCCCGGCTCGCGGTCACGCTCGACGGGACGCGGTGCCTGGCGACCCGGACGCTCACCGGCACCGTGACGCCCGGGGCCGGCGGCGGCCCCGAGCACCTCGTCCTGGCCGTGGACGCCCGGCGGAAGGTCCGCTCGAAGGCCGAGCGCCTCGACTTCACCGTCGCGCTGCGCTCCGCCGCGCCCGGGCTCCTTGCCGGCACCGCGTCCGTCCGCGGGACGATCCGCCAGGGCGGCCGGACGCTCCGCTGCGACGTCGAGCGCTTCGTCGTGGTGCGGTCGCGGTCGGCGCTCGAGGCGCCGCTCGCGCCCCTGACGACGGATCCGGCGGCCATGCGCACGGGCGTGCTGCTGTCGCCGGTCGCCCCGCGCGCGCAGGCGGCGATCGTCATCGCGCGCCGCGAGGACGGGTTCCACCACGCCGCCTGGACGCAGCACCTGACGTGCACGGTCGGGTCGGAGCGCACCGCGTTCGACGCGCCGAACTTCGCGCCGCGGTTCCGGGTCCGCGCCGACGGCAGCTTCCGGGGCCGCGAGGTCCTCCGTACCCGGGTGCGGATCCAGGGCGAGCGCGTCTCGCGCGTCTTCACCTCCACGATCGAGGGACGGATCGGCGCGGACGGCATCGCCCGGGGCGCCGTCCAGGTGTCCGAGCGCATCTCGGGCGCCGGCGGGGCCCTGACGTGCGAGGTCCCGCGGACGGCCTTCGCCGCCGCGCCCTAGGCCGCCCGGGACGACGACGGGGCGGCCGTCCGGCCGCCCCGCGTCCCTGCGGTCCGGGCCATGCGGCCCGGGATGTCGCTCAGGCCTCGACGGGCTGCTTCGTGGCGTCGGCGACCTGCTGGACGACGACGGCCAGCTTCTCCGTGATCTCGGCGTCGTCGCTCGGGTGGCGCTCGGCGAAGCGGATGACGGACTCGGGGACGGAGAGCTTCACGTCCTCGAGGACGGAGGCGCCGGCGATGCCGGAGGCCTTGCGGGTCTCGTCCTGCGCCCACACGCCGCCGTACTGGCCGTAGGCGGTGCCGACGACGGCGAGCGGCTTGCCGACGAAGACGCCGGAGCCCATCGGACGGGACGCCCAGTCGATCGCGTTCTTCAGGACGCCCGGCGTCGTGCCGTTGTACTCGGGCGAGAAGAGCAGGAACGCGTCGACGGCCCCGGCGGCCTCGCGGAACCTGACGGCGGACGCCGGGACGTCGGTCGGGTTGTCGATGTCCTCGTTGTAGAACGGGATGTCGGCGAGGCCCTCGAAGATCTCGATCTCGACGCCCTCGGGGGCGAGGGCGACGGCGGCCTCGGCGAGCTGGCGGTTGTGCGAGCCCGAGCGGAGGCTGCCGACGAGGGCGAGGATGCGGACGGTGGACATGGAAACTCCGGAAGACGTGGTGGCGGGTGGACCGGTCCGTGTGGACCGCGGTCCGGTTCCTGAGTTGTAGCACGGATTCGGACCGCGGTCCACTTTGTCCCCGTCCGCTAGGATGGACGACGTGGCCCCTTCCCCGCCCACCCCGCTGACGGTCGTCGGCTCCGGAGCGCTCCCGATGGCGGCCGCCGTCGAGGGCGAGCGCGCCGACGCCGCGCGCAACCGCCGACGCCTGCTCGAGGCCGCTCGCGAGCTCGTCGCCGACGTCGGCGCCGGGCAGGTCACGATGGAGGCCGTCGCCGCGGCCGCGCAGGTCGGCAAGGGCACCGTCTTCCGCCGCTTCGGCGACCGGGTCGGCCTGATGGTCGCGCTCCTGGACCTCGCGGAGCGCGAGAACCAGGAGGCCTTCATGTTCGGGCCGCCGCCGCTGGGCCCGGGCGCCCCGCCGCGCGAGCGGCTCGTGGCCTTCGGCGAGCAGCGCATGCGCTTCGCGGCCGAGCACCAGGACGTCCTGCTGGCGGCCGAGTCGTGCGCCTCGCGCCGCTACGTGCACCCGGCGCGGGCCGTGCCCGTGCTGCACGTCGCCGGACTGCTGCGCGAGGCCGGGGTCGACGGCGACGTCGAGCTCCTGACGGAGTCGCTGCTCGGCTACCTCGACGTGGCGCTCCAGCAGCACCTGCGCGAGACGCGCGAGATGTCCGAGGAGCGCCTCCTGGCCGGCTGGGCCGACCTCGTCGACCGCCTCCTCGGCGCGCGCGGCTGAGCTCAGCCCGCGGCCAGCTCCGCCGCGCGCGCGAGCACCGCGTCCAGCATCGGCGGCGTCAGGCGGCCGGTGAAGGTGTTCTGCTGGCTCGGGTGGAACGTGCCGAGCAGCCGCACGTCCCCCAGGTCGACCTCGGCCCCGTGCCCGAACCGCGGCCTCGGCCGCGGGATCGGGACGCCCCGCTCGGCGAGCAGCCGCAGCGCGCCGTCCCAGCCGAACTGCCCGAGGCAGACGACGACCCGCACGTTCGGCAGGAGCTCGAGCTCGCGGGCCGTCCACGGCAGGCAGGCGTCGCGCTCCGTCGTCGTCGGCTTGTTCTGCGGCGGCGCGCAGCGGACGACGGCGGTGATCCAGCAGTCCGTCAGCTCCAGGCCGTCGCCGGGGCGGTCGGCGTGCGGCTGGTTCGCGAAGCCCGTGCGGTGCAGCGCGGCGTAGAGGAAGTCGCCCGACCGGTCGCCGGTGAACATGCGGCCCGTGCGGTTGGCGCCGTGGGCGGCGGGCGCCAGGCCCACGAGCAGCACCCGCGCGGCGGGGTCGCCGAACGCCGGCACGGGGCGGCCCCAGTACTCCTCGTCGCGGTAGGCGGCGCGCCGGACCACGGCGACCTCCTCGCGCCACGCGACGAGTCGCGGGCACGCCCGGCACTCCGAGACCCGCTGCTGGTGTTCCGCCAGGGCCGCGTCCACCGGGCCTACGGTACCGTTCGATCCCGTGTTCGCCCCTCGTCTGGCCCTGCTCACCGTCACCGGTGTCGTCGCCGCCGCCGGCATGGCCGGCTGCGCCCAGCAGGGTGGCGTCGAGGACAAGGAGTTCGACGGCGAGGCGGCGCGCGTCGCCAACGTCGTCCGCGAGCTCGACGACGCCTACATCGACGAGCAGAACGACGACGACGGCGCCGTCACCGCGTGCCGCACGCTGCTCTCGGCCCGCCTCGTCGCGGCGCTGGGCGGCCGGGACTGCCCCAAGAACGCGGCCGCCGCGCTCAAGAACTCCGACGCGACGCAGACCGACGTCCGCAAGGTCACGATCCGCGGCAACGTCGCGACGGTCGAGGCCCGGCTCGAGCTCAACGACGACGAGCAGCGCCTCGACACCCTGACCCTCGTGCAGGAGGGTCGTTCGTGGAGGTTCGACGGCAGCACGCCGGGCAGGCAGGGCCAGAAGGCGGCCCCCGCCGCGCCGGCCACCCAGGCCCCGGCGACGACGACCGCCGCGCCCGCGCCCTCCTCCTGAGCGCCTGGGGCGCGGGGCGGCCGCGGCCGCCCCGCGCCTAGCCCTCCAGGAAGGTGTGGTCCTGGCCGTAGACCCGGCGGTAGTAGGCCTGGTAGTCGTCCGTGTCGACGAGCGGCTTCCACCAGTGCGGGTGGTCGCGGTACCAGTGCACGGTGGACTCGAGGCCGCCCTCGTCGAAGTCCATCCGCGGCTTCCAGCCCGCGAGCGCCTCGAGCTTCGAGGAGTCCAGGGCGTAGCGGAAGTCGTGACCGAGGCGGTCCTCGACGTGGCGGATCTGGTCCGTCGACGCGCCGGTCAGCTCGATGATCCGGCCGACGACGTCGAGGTTGATCTTCTCCTTCGCGCCTCCGACGTTGTACGCCTGACCGGCCTCGCCGTGGGTCAGCGCGGCGTGGATGCCGGACGCGAAGTCGTCGACGTGCAGCCAGGTGCGGACCTGGTCGCCCTTGCCGTAGACGGGGAGCGGCCCGCCGTGGATCGCGTTCAGCGTCATCACGGGGATGAGCTTCTCCGGGAACTGGCGGGGCCCGTAGCAGTTGGACCCGCGGGCGATGACGACGTCCTGCCCGTAGGTGTGGTGCGCCGCCAGGACCGTGAGGTCGGCGCCGGCCTTCGACGCGGAGTACGGCGAGGACGGCTCGAGCGGGTGCTGCTCGGTGAAGGCGCCCTCCGTGATCGAGCCGTACACCTCGTCCGTGGAGACCTGGACGTAGCGGACCTCGCGGCGCCGGGCCTCCTCCACGAGGGTGTGGGTGCCCAGCGCGTTCGTCAGCACGAACGCCTGCGCGTCGAGGATGGACCGGTCCACGTGGGTCTCGGCGGCGAAGTTGACGACCGCGTCGACGCCCTGCATCGCCCGCTCGGCGGCGGAGGGGTCCTCGATCCGCCCGACGAGCAGCTCGACGTCGAGGCCCTCGACGTTCTCCCGGCGACCGGCGTAGGTCAGCGCGTCGAGCACGCGGACCTCGTCGCCCGCGGCGACCCGCTGATGCACGAACGCCGAGCCGATGAACCCGGCACCACCACAGACGAGGAGCTTCATACGGCACGGAACCCTACGGGAGGGGCCGGGTGCCGGTGCGTGCCGCCCCGCACGACGACGGACGCGGCCCGCCCGTGCGCCGTCCCCGCACGGGCCCGGAGCCGGATCGCGGCGGGGACCGGCGGACGACGTACGATGCGCGCCATGTCCGCGCGCCCGGGAGCCGTCGCCGATCCGGGAGCGTGCGCGTGAGCGTGGTCGACGCCTCGGACCGTCGCTGGCGGGTCCGCCGGCGCTGGCTCCCGTGGCGGCGCCGCGTCCGCGAGGTGCCCGACGTCCCGTTCGACGGCGGCGACCTCGGCGACGATCCGATCAGCGCGCTCATCGGCCTGTTCCTGCTGGTGCTCGCCCTGCCGGCGATCATCATGGTCGTCGCGATCCTGGTCGAGCTGCTCGTCCTGCTCGCGCTGCTGCCGGCCTTCGTCCTCGTGCGCCTGCTCCTGCCGGTGCCCTGGAAGATCGAGCTGTGGGCGCGCCCCGCCTCGCGCCGGGTCCTCGGCTGGCACCTGCAGCACGAGGTGCCCGTGCGGGGCTGGCGCGCGTCGGGGGAGCGGATCGCCGAGATGACGGCCGAGATCCGCGAGCAGGGGCCGGGACGTCGGTACGTCCCGCGCGAGGTCCTCGCGAAGGCCGAGGCCGACGGGTCGACGGAGCGGATCGACGAGACGTGGCCGGACCGGGCGGCCGACGACCGGTCGCGCACCGCCGGCCGGGCGGCCGACGCGCGGTCGGGCGACCGGACGCCGGGCGACGCCGCCCCGCCCGTGGAGCCCGGGGCCGACGTCGCGACCGGGTCGCCGTACGGCGCCGCGCCGGTGCGTCCCGCCGGCGGGACGGCCGCGGGGCGGCCGGCGAGCGGCACCGCGTCCCCGGACGGCTCGATGCCGAACCCGTTCGCCCAGCGCGACGAGGACTGAGGCCGACCCGCGGCCGGTCGGGCCGGCGCGACGACGACCGGCGACCCGCGCGGCCGGTCAGGCCGGCGCGAGGCGGTTGGCCTCGGCCAGGTGGCCGTGCAGGCCGTCCTGCCACGCCGGCAGGGCGGGCACGTCCGCGCGCGTCGACGCCATGACGCTCCAGGCCGGCCGGGGCGCGGGGCGCGGGAACTCGTCCGTCGTGACGGGGTGGACCGTCGTGCCGGTGCCCGCCAGGGCGAACGTCTCCTGCGCGAGCCCGTGCCAGGTCGTCCGGCCGGAGCCGCAGAGGTGCGCGACGCCCCGGGCGTCCGACGCGGCGACGGCCACGAGCGCCGGCGCGAGGTGGCCCGTCCACGTGGGGCAGCCCTGCTGGTCGGCGACCACGGAGAGCTCGTCGCGGTCCGCCGAGAGCTTCAGCATCGTGTCGACGAAGTTGCCGCCGCCCTCGCCGAAGAGCCAGCTCGTCCGGCAGATCAGGTGGTCGGGGTTGTGCTCCGCGACGAGCCGCTCGCCCGCGAGCTTCGTCCGGCCGTAGGCGCCCTGCGGGTCGACGGGCGCGTCCTCGCGGTACGGCTCGGACGCGTCGCCCCGGAAGACGTAGTCCGTCGAGACGTGGACGATGCGCGCGCCGATCGCCGCGGTCCCCTTGGCCAGGTTGCCGGCGCCCTCGCCGTTGACGGCCATCGCCGCGGCCTCGTCGGCCTCGGCGCCGTCGACGTCGGTCCAGGCGGCGCAGTTCACCACGACCGCGGGCGAGGTCTTCTCGAGCCACGTCGTGGTGCCGACGAGGTCGGTCAGGTCGAACGCGGCGCGCGGCGCCTCGACGACGTCCCAGCCGTGGACGCGCGCGACGTCGGCGACCCGGTGGCCGAGCATCCCGGTGGCGCCGACGACGACGATCCGGCGGCGGTGGTCCGCCCGGTCCGGGGCGTCGACGTCCGTGCGGTCCAGCGCGTTCTTGTTCGGCCGGATCACCATGTTCGGGCCGAGTCGCTGGACGCTGCGCTGCTGGGAGAAGCCCATCTATCGTGCCTCCGCCGGGCGGGCCGGCGATCCGTGGTGGGTGGGACGCGCGGCGCGGAGCGCCGTGTCCCGAAGGGTGGCGGACCGCGCCCCGGCCGGCGCCGACGGGACGCCGAGCAGGCGGACGACGACCGCGGTCGTGCGCCGGAACGCGCCCTTTCGCAGCTGTCCCGCGCGGTCGCAGGCCTGGTGCCGGCAGGCGTGGGAGACGACGCCGAGCTTCATGCCCGGCATGCCGGCGAGCTCGATCTCGCGGTGGTCCGAGTTGCCCGTCGACGCGTCGCGCACCCGCCAGACGCGGACCCCGGCGGCGCGGGCGGCGGTCAGGACGGCCCTCTCGACGCCCGGGCGGGCCCGGGGCGCCGGGGAGTAGAGGTCGAAGCGCGAGCCGGCGCCGACCTCGTCGAGTGACAGCGCGTACCGCACGTCGTCCGTGCGGCCCGCGCGACGCAGCCGCCGGACGAGCGCCGAGGCGCCGAGGTGGTCGGGGCGGCCGGTGTGGCCGCGCTCCTCCGCGCCCGTGGCGACGAGCCACGTCTCGCAGTCCCGGTCCCCGGACCGTGCGACCAGCGGCGCCAGCGCGACGAGCAGCCCGACGCCGGAGGCGTTGTCGAGCGCGCCGGGCGCCGGCGGGTCGCTGTCGGCGTGGGCCAGGAGGACGCGCAGGCACGACGCCCGGCCCGGCCGGATCCCGACGACGTTGCGCGACCGGCCGATCCCGGGGACGGCGAAGCGGTCGTGGACGACGCGCAGGCCGGACGCGCGGAAGCGGGTCGCGACGGCGCGGTGGGCGGCGCGCTCCGCCGCTGATCCGGCGGGGCGCGGTCCCGCGTTCGCGAGGTCGCGCGCGAAGGCGTACGCGACGTCGGCGGCGGGGTCCGAGGGCGCGGCCGCCAGCGCGACCACCGCCATGATCCCCGCCGCGCCGAGCACGTCCTAGAGGATCTCGATCTCGGAGTTGTCGCCGACCATGAAGCGGTAGGCGCGCGGGGTGCGCTCGCCTCGGCGGACGATGACGTCGCGGCCGAGCAGCGAGGACTCGATGCGGCCCTCGAGGCCGATGAGCTTCGCCCGCTCGAGCAGGATGGAGTGCTCGACCTCGGACCGCTCGACGACCGCGTCGGCGGCGATCGCGGAGTACGGCCCGACGTAGGAGTCCTCGACCACGGCGTCCCGCCCGATGACGACGGGGCCGCGGACGACGGAGCGGACGATGCGGGCGCCGGGCTCGATGATGACGCGGCCCTCGACCTGGGAGTGCTCGTCGACGTCCCCGTCGACGCGGCGCTCGATCGTCTCGAGGATCAGGCGGTTGGCCTCGAGCATGTCGGCGAGCTTGCCGGTGTCCTTCCACCAGCCGTGCACGACGTGCGGCTCGACGCGGTCGCCCTGGTCGACCTGCCACTGGATGGCGTCGGTGATCTCGAGCTCGCCGCGCGGCGACGGCTCGATCGCCTTCGCGGCCTCGAGGATCCGCTTCGTGAAGAGGTAGACGCCGACGAGCGCCAGGTCGGACTTCGGCTCCTTCGGCTTCTCGACGAGCCGGGCGACGCGGCCGTCCTCGAGCTCCGCGACGCCGTAGGCCGTCGGATCGTCGACGGGCTGCAGGAGGATCATCGCGTCGGGGGCGTGCTCCTCGAACTGCTGCACGAGCTCGCTGATGCCGCCCTGCAGCAGGTTGTCCCCGAGGTACATGACGAACGAGGAGTCGCCGAGGAACGGCTCGGCCGTCAGCACCGCGTGGGCGAGGCCGTCGGGCGAGACCTGGTCGATGTAGGTGATCTGCGCGCCGAACTGCGAGCCGTCGCCGGCGACCTCGCGGATCTCGCCGCCGGTCTCGGGGTTCAGGATGATCCCGATCTCCGTGATCCCGGCCTCGACCATCGACCGGATCCCGTAGAAGAGCACGGGCTGGTTGGCCACGGGCACCAGCTGCTTGGCCGACGTGTGCGTGATCGGGCGCAGCCGCGTCCCACGGCCGCCGGACAGGATCAGTCCCTTCAGATGAGGCATCGCGGGTGAGGCTATAGGGCCGCGCGCGGCCGACCGCCGCCGGGACGGCACACCGACCGGCGGATCGGGGCGGGGCCCGGTCCGCTCACCCGGGTGCACCGAGCCCTGCCGAACCCCGATGCGGCCCGGCCCGAGACGCTCGGGGCGGGGCCCGGTCCCCTCACCCGGGTGCGCCGAGCCCTGCCGAACCCCAATGCGGCCGGGCCCGAGACGCTCGGGGCGGGGCCCGGTCCGCTCACCCGGGTGCACCGAGCCGTGCCGAACCCCGATGCGGCCCGGCCCGAGACGCTCGGGGCGGGGCCCGGTCCGTTAATACACGCCTGCGGCGAGCTTGCGGTGGTCCCAGGTGGAGCGACGTCGCTCGACGAACTCGAAGGCGACGCGCTTGCTCGCCTGGGCCTCGATCATCGCGGTCGCCTCGTCCGGGAGCGGTCCGTCCTGCGCGACGCCGGGCGTGTAGCGCCGGAGGATCTCGGTGCCGAGCGGCACCAGGACGTCGAGGTCGCGGTGCAGGACGACGTCGCACTCGAGCATGACGCCGCGGAGCTGGTCGTAGGTCTCGCCGGCCTCGACCTGGAGCGTGGCGCGCGGGTCGCGCTCGAGGTTGATCGCCTTCTGCGAGCGCGCGAAGGTCCAGGCCCACATGCGGCCGTCGCGGACGACGTACCAGAGGGGCATGAGGTGGGGCCAGCCGCGCGGACCGTGGGTCGCGCAGACGACGGTGCGCTCCTCCTCGAGGAACGCGAGCGCCTCGTCCTCGGTCATGGTGATCTGGTCGCGGCGGCTCATGGGCCGACGCTAACCGATCCTGGCCGGCTGGCCAGTCCCACCGGGGATCGGGGTGGCCGCCCGGCGAGCGGCTCGACGACCCGGGGCGCGTGGCCCGGACCGGCCCCGTGGACGACTGCCGCGGGACGACCCGGGTAGCCACGTGGCATGCCTGCCGTTCCCGATCCCTCGAACACGACGCCCGGCGACGAGGCCGCCCCCGGCACCCCCGGCACGGGCGAGGACGTCTGCCCCCGCTGCGCCGGCTCGGGCCGCGTCGACGACGCCGAGTGCCCCGAGTGCGGCGGCACCGGCATCGTCATCCACGGCGTCGGCGGCGGCTGACCGCGGCGCGGGCCGGGGCGGCGCCGGCGACCCCCGGCGGCTGCGGCGGCTGCGGCGGCCCGCCCCGGGGTCACCGGTCCGCGGCCTCCTGACGTCCGGCTCCGATCGCCCCGCACGCGCGCGCGTGTGGGTTCGGCGAGGCCGGGTAGCCGGACGGGACCGGTCGCGCCGGTCGTCGGAGGACGGCGGACGCGGCCCGCAGGACCGGTCCCGTCCGGCCGACGGCGACCGGCAGCACCAGGTCCCTCACGCGCCACAGGAGCACCAGATGTCCGACACCCCGAACCACCCGCCCGCCTCCGGCGACGACCGCGAGGTCCTCACCACCCGCCAGGGCCACCCCGTCTGGGACAACCAGAACCAGCGCACCATCGGCGACCGGGGCCCGGCGACGCTCGAGAACTACCAGTTCCTCGAGAAGATCAGCCACTTCGACCGGGAGCGGATCCCGGAGCGCGTCGTGCACGCCCGCGGGGCGACGGCGTTCGGCGAGTTCGAGGCCTACGGCACGATCGGCGACGAGCCGATCGACCGCTACACCCGCGCGAAGGTCCTGCAGCCGGGCGGCAGGTGCGAGGTCGCCGTCCGCTTCTCCACCGTCGCCGGCGGTCGCGACTCCTCCGAGGCCGCCCGCGACCCGCGCGGCTTCGCGGTGAAGATGTACACCGAGGACGGCAACTGGGACCTCGTCGGCAACAACCTGGGCGTCTTCTTCCTCCGCGACGCCGTGAAGTTCCCGGACTTCATCCACTCGCAGAAGCCCGACCCGGTGACGTTCGAGCGCCAGGTGCCCAACCGCGTCTTCGACTTCGCGTCGCAGACCCCGGAGTCGCTGCACATGTTCAGCCTCGTGCTGAGCCCCCGCGGCCTGCCGGCGAGCTACCGCCACCAGCAGGGCTTCGGCGTCAACACGTACCGCTGGGTCAACGCGGCGGGCGAGACGAAGCTCGTGAAGTACCACTGGATCCCCGAGCAGGGCGTGCGCTCCTGGACCCAGGAGGACGCGACGAAGGCCCAGGGCGACGAGCTCGGCGTCCACACGAAGGACCTCTACGACGCCATCGACCGCGGCGACTTCCCGGCGTGGGAGCTGCGCGTGCAGCTCATGGACGACCACGACCACCCCGAGCTCGACTGGGACCCGCTCGACGACACGAAGGTCTGGCCGGAGAACGACTTCCCCGTCCAGGCCATCGGTCGCATGGTCCTGAACCGCAAGCCCGAGAACTTCTTCCTCGAGAGCGAGCAGATCGCCTTCGGCACGGGCGTGCTCGTCGACGGGCTCGAGTTCTCGGACGACAAGATGCTCGTCGGCCGGACGTTCTCCTACTCCGACACGCAGCGCTACCGCGTCGGCCCGAACTACCTGCAGCTGCCGGTGAACCAGCCCAAGGGCGTCAAGGGCGGCGTGCGGACGAACCAGCGCGACGGCGCGATGGCCTACGACCAGGGCGCCGGCGGCGAGAACCCGTCCGTGAACTACGAGCCGTCGATCCTCGGCGGCCTCCGCGAGGCCGACGGCCCGGAGAACGACGAGATCGGGCCGGTGATCCAGGGCCGCCTGACGCGCCGCAAGATCCAGCGCACCGACGACTACCGCCAGGCCGGCGAGCGGTACCAGCTCTCGGAGGGGTGGGAGAAGGACGACCTCGTCGCGAACTGGACGGACCAGCTCAGCCAGTGCGACCGCCCGATCCAGGAGCGGATGGTCTGGCACCTGCTCCTGGCCGACGACGAGCTCGGCACGCGGATCGGCGAGGGCATCGGCATCGGCGTGGACGACGTCCGGCACCTCAAGCCGCTGCCCTCGCAGGGCTGGGGCCCCGCCGAGCAGGCGCGCCTGGAGAACCTGGGCAGCAACGGGCCGCGTGACGTGTCGGGCCTGACGATGACCCACTGCGTGCCGAACGAGCGCGACAACCGCGCCGACCAGGGCGTCGCGGCGGACTGAGGGACCCCGGCGGGCGCCCCGGGCGCCCGCCGCCGGTCAGCGCGTCAGCAGGCCCTCGGCCACGCGCCGCACGGACTCGCGGGCGTCGCCGGGCTCGAGGACGACGAGGTCGCCGATCTCCGTCAGCACCTCGCGGACGAGCCAGTCGGCGCCGGCGAAGGCGACCTCGGTCACGAGGGCGCCGTCCTGCAGCTCCTCGGCGATCGTGCGGCGCTCGCGCTCCCAGCGGGCGCGGTCCGGGCTGACCCAGACGCGGGCGGAGCGGGACGCCGGCAGCTCGCCGGTGCGCGGCCAGCCCGCGACCTCGGCGGCGGGGTCGACCTCGGGCCGGCGCTCGAACGTCTCGTCGAGCACGTGCGCGTGCCGGATGCGGTCCAGGCGGAAGTGCCGGACGTCGTCGCGCGCGGGGTCGAAGGCCGCGACGTACCAGCCCTCGCGACCGTTGATGAGCGCGTAGGGCTCGACCGTCCGGTGCGAGAACTCGTCCTCGTTGGGCTTGTAGTAGTCGAGCTCGACGAGGCGGCGGTCGTGCGCGGCGCGCGAGATGAGCCGGGAGAGGTCGCGGTCGTCGCCGCCCCCGTGGGCGACCTGCAGGCCGTGCTCGAGCGGGTCCTCGCCGAGCGCGTCGACGACCTTGCGCCGCACGTCGCCGAGCGTGCCGTCGGGGAAGTGGTCGCCGATCAGGTCGATCGCGGCGACGAGCGCCTTCGCCTCGACGGGCAGCAGCCGCGCCGGTCGGGCGAAGTGGTCCGAGTAGGGCTCGGGGTCGACGTCGAGCCAGCCGTCCGGGGCGATCTCGGCGTAGAGGACGTACGAGCCGCCGCCGAAGTTCACGACGTTCAGGACGTTGATGTCGTCGCGCAGCTCGGCCTCGGAGACGTTCAGGCGCCCGAGGAGCTCCTGGACCTCGAGCCGCTCCGTCGCCCGGCCGGCGTGGATGAGGATCGACGCGAGGGTGACGAGGCGGGCGAAGCGCTCCGGCCGGATCACACCGTCGCGGGTCGGCGGGCCGTCGGCGCCGGTGTCCTCGACGGGCTCGACGCGCCGGCCGGACGCGGGGGTGAACGGGCCGGTGTGGCGGTCGCGGACGAGCTCGACGCGGCTGCGGTACTCGTCGCGCAGCGCGGCGGGCTCGAGGATCTCGGCGTGCTCGCCGATCCGCATGACCCAGCCGAGCAGCGCGCGCTCGACCCCGTAGTCCGTGACGAAGACGACGTCCGCGGGCGGACCGGCCTCGGCGGCGGCCCCGGAGCCGCCCTCGCCCGACGCCCCGCCGGGCGCGGCCGCCGCGGCCGCGACCCGGGCGTGCTCGGTGGACGTCGCGGCCTCGCCCGTCAGCGGCGTGCCGTCGAGCGCCTCGAACGTGCCCTGCCGGCCGTGGGCGCGCTGGACCTGCCAGGCGATCCGGCCGGCGATGCGGATCCGGGCGGTGCCGACCGTCTCGGACATCTGCCAGTCCGCGCGGTCGCCGTAGGGCCGCGGGTCGAAGTCGTCCGGGCGGCGGAAGTCGTGCTCCGCCTTCGTCGCGTAGGCGACCTTGTCGCGGATCCGCG
>WLOB01000077.1 GCA_009699505.1 Actinomycetota bacterium
CAGACGAGCGAGGCGTAGAGGCCGCCGTCCATCACGTACGCGTTGGACGTCGAGAAGCTCGACCGGTCCGACGCGAGGAAGAGCACCGTACGGGCGATCTCCTCGGCCGTGCCCAGGCGGCCCTGCCGCGCGTTGATGACGTCGTGGACCGGAGCCCCGATCGCCGCCGTCAGCTCCTCGGCGTGCGACGAGACCATCTCGGTGTCGGCGAACCCGGGGCAGACGCAGTTCACGCGCACCCCGACGTCGCGCAGCTCCGCGCCCATCGTCTTCGTCAGGCCGACGACGCCGTGCTTCGCGGCGCCGTAGGTGCCGATGAGCGGCGCGCTGCGCAGCCCGGTGACGGAAGCGATGTTGACGATCGCGCCCTTGCCCGTCGGCGCCATGATCTTCGCGGCCTCGCGGGCCGTGACGAAGACGCCGTCGAGGTTGACCGCCATGAGCTCGCGCCACTCCTGCAGCGACGTCTCGGTGATCGGCTTGACGAACGCGACGCCGGCGTTCGGCACGACGATGTCGAGCCGCCCGTGCTTCTCGGCCGTCTCGTTCAGCACGCGACCGACGGCGTCCTCGTCGCGGACGTCCAGCTGCACGTCCGTGCCGCTGATGTCGGTGCGGACGACGATCGCGCCCTCCCCCTCCAGCGCGTCGCAGATCGCGGCGCCGACGCCCTTGCCCGCCCCGGTGACGAGGGCGACGCGGCCCTCCAGCTCGCCGCTCACAGGAGTCCCTCCACCAGTCCGCCGTCGAGCACGTGCGCGGCGCCCGTCGTCCATTCGGCGTCGTCCGACGCCAGGAACGCGACCATCTCCGCAACCTCCTCGGACGTCCCGAGACGTCCCTGCTTGATCTTCACGACGTCGCCGAACGGCAGGCCGACCGCGGCCTCGAACGGCTTGACCAGCCGGTCCACCATGGCGGTCCCGATGAACGCCGGGCAGACCGCGTTGACGCGGATGCCGGCGGCGCGCAGCTCGATCGCCGCGACCTCCGTCAGCCGCACGACTGCGCCCTTCGACGCGCAGTAGGCGCCGAGCAGCGGGGCGCCGCCCAGGCCCGCGACGGAGGCCATGTTGACGATGGACCCCCCGCCGGACTCCACGAGCGCCGGGACCGCGGCCTTGATGCCGAGGAACGTGCCCGTGACGTTGATCTTCATGAGCCGCTCGAACTCGTCCTCGCCGGTCTCCGTGATCGGCTTGCCGATCTCGATGCCGGCGTTGTTGACGAGGACGTCGAGGCCGCCGAAGGCGTCGCGGGCGACGCCGACGGCGCTCTCCCACTCCGCGGCGACGGTGACGTCGTGCTTCGCGGCGACGGCCTTGTCGCCGAGCTCGCCCGCGAGCCGCTCGGCGCCGTCGCCGTCGACGTCGGTGATGACGACGCTGGCGCCCTGCGCGAGGAACAGCTCGGCCGTGGCCTTGCCGAGGCCGGCCGCGCCGCCGGTGATGAGGGCGCGCTTGCCCTCGAGGTTCGAGATCACGGGATCCTCCTGACGCCGGTGGTGGTGGTCCTGGTCATGGGACGCTCCTTCGTGTGGGGGTCGGCGGGCATCAGTCGCGGACGACGATCGGCTCGCCGCTCAGGCCGTACTGCTGCAGCACGTCGAGCAGGCGCCGGTGGCCGAAGGCCTGGCAGCCCGACGCGAAGCCGACGCGGTTCGGGCGCTGCCGCAGCAGGTGCAGCGCGCCGTAGGCCTGCAGGAGGCCGGTCTGCTTGTAGTTCGAGTTGCCGCGCAGCACGACGTGGGCGTGCTTGAGCGGGCCCGTCGCGTGGACGGAGTCCATGGAGCGGTTGTAGGCCGCCATCTCGCGGGGCGGCATCGGCGCGGCGTTCGCCGCGGCCATCTCGTCGAGCTTCGCGCGCTGCTCGGACTCGGGCAGGGGGCGGATGGCCTCCTCGACCGCCTGGGCAATCTGGAGGACGACCTGCATCAGGCCGCGGTTGTAGACGCCGCCGAGCGAGGAGACGTCGTTGACGCGCGGGTCGTCCTTGTACCAGACGGGCAGCGACGTGCCGCCCCACGGGAGGGTCAGCGCCGTCTCGTGCTGGCCGGGCATGGAGACCTCGTAGAGCTGCGTGCCCTCCCACGCCACGTACTCGCCGCCCTCGAGCTTGTACGGCGTCGAGAGGAGGTTGGAGAAGATCGTCTCCGTCGACGCGGTGGTCGGCGCGCCCTTCCAGAGGACGACGGTGTCGAGCGTCTCGTAGCCCGGCTGCTCCAGCGCGATCTCGGCCGCGATCTCGCCCGTCGTGTACATCTGCGCGATGCCCGGGGCGAGCAGCAGGCCCGCCTCCTCGAAGCCGGCGCCGTGGCGCTCCTGCGCCGAGAGGATCCAGTTCTGCTCGCCCGTGGTGTCGAGGTAGTGGCAGCCCGTGGCGAGGCACGCCTCGACGACCTCGTGGCCCAGGTCCGCGAACGGGCCGACGGTGTTCAGGACGACCTTCGCGCCCTCGAACAGCGAGGTCAGCGCCTCGACGGTGTGCTCGACGGCGGCGACCTCGTAGACGCCGGTGTCGGCGACGCCCGGGATGCGGTCGACGACCTCCTTCAGGCGGTCCTCGTTGCGGCCGGCGGCGATGAACGGGACGCGCAGCTCGCGCAGGTACTCGCAGATCAGCCTGCCGGTGTAGCCGCTGGCGCCGTAGACGACGACGGGGTGCTTGCTGGCCATGGGTCGCTCTCCTCCTCGGGGTGGGCGGGGGCTCGTCGGTCGACGGCTCCGCCCCGGGGCTTCGGGGCCCGGCCCGCGTCGCCCGAGGGGGCGCCGGGGTGGGCCGGGTGTGGACCGACCGTCCCAGGGGGACTCCGACACGCGCCTGTCGGATCGCCCGCGTCCGCCGGCGCGCCCGTGTCGGAATCCCATGCCCCTGGCGGATCCCGGGAGCGGCCGGGGGGCGGGCTCACGGGTTCGGTCATGGCCGCCCCGGGGCCCCGGACGTAGCGTCCTCGCGTGCACGCGCTGCCGGAGATGCAGGCCCCGACGGACGACGCGTCCGCCGTCGCGCTCCGCGGGCGGGTGGCGGCGCTCACGGCCCTGTCGGGCGCCGACGTCGCCCCGCCTGTGGTGGCCCCGCCCGTCGGCGTCCCGGCCGGCTGGGTCCGCGACCTCCGGGCCGACAGCGCCGGCGACGGGACGGGCGGTGACCTCGGCGGGGGGCCGACACCCGCCGACCTGATCCGCGACGTCCCGGTCCTCGCGCTCGCCGACCGGGTCGTGGGGCAGATCGTCGCGGAGGTCTACCCCGAGCGCGACGACGACCCCGCGTTCCGCTCGCTGCTCGGCTCCTGCGTGCGCGAGAACGTCCGGGCGGTCGTCGACCTCTGGGCCGGTCGGCTGGCGCTGGAGGACGTCGCCCCGGAGCACGCGCTCGCCTTCGCGCGCACCGCGGCCGAGGCCCGGATCCCGCTGGGCGTGCTCGAGCGGACGTACTGGATCGGCGCCGGGCTCCTGTGGGACGCGTGGGTCGGGCGGGTCACCGCGGCGGCGCCCGCGCCGGGCGCCCTCGGAGCGCTCATCGGGACCCCGGGACGGCTGCTCTTCGCGTACGTCGACCGCGTGCTGGCGGTCGTCGTCCCCGCGTACGAGGCGACGCGGGCGAGCATGGCGCGGCGGGTCGACGACCTGCGCCGGGCGGCGCTCGACGACCTGCTCGCGGACGACGGCCCGGCGGACCCGCGCTGGGAGGCGACGCTCGGCTACCGCCTGGGCGTCCTGCACCTCGCGGTCCTCGTCGAACCGGAGGGCCGCGTGCCCCGGGAGACCGTGGCCGCGCGCATCGCCGCCGCGGCGGGCGCGACCGCGACGACGGTGCGGGACGAGGGCTCGGGCGCGTGGGTGCTCTGGCTCGGCCGGGCCGACGGCTTCGACGCGGAGGCGGTCGTGCGCCTGCGCCGGCACCTCGCGACGGTCGGCGGCCGCGTGGCGGTCGGTGAGCCCGCGCCGGGCGTGGACGGCTTCCGTCGCTCGCGGGCCCAGGCGCTGCTCGCGCGCCGGGTGCAGCGGGTCGTCGCCGACGCCACGGGTGCCTCGGCGCCGAGCTGGTACGCCGACGTCCGCCTCGAGGCGCTGCTGCTGGCGGACGAGACGCAGGCGCGCCGCTACGCGACGGAGGAGCTCGGGCCGCTGGCCGGCGAGGACCCGCACGACGTGCGCGTGCGCCGGACCCTGCTGGCCTGGCTGTCCTGCGGCAGCCAGGCCGCCGCGGCCGCGGCGCTCGGGGTGCACGAGAACACGGTCCGCCAGCACGTCCGGCGCGCAGAGGCGGTGCTGCCCACCGTCCTGGCCCACCGCCGGACGGAGCTCCTCGTGGCGCTGCGCCTCGACGCGGCGCTCGCGGGCACCGCCCGGGGCTGATCGCGGCCCGTGCCCCGGCGGGTCGTCGGGCGGGCGAGCGCCCCGTCGTCCGTCCGCCCGCCGCTACGGCCCGAGGGAGAGCGTCCGCGCCCAGACCGTGGTCATCGCGTCGACCCGCGCCGCGTCGCCGGACCCGTCGTCGTCCAGCACGAGCAGGTGGCAGGAGCGCTCGACCATCCACACGAGCACCTCGGCGAGCTCACGGGCCTCGGACGGGTCGTGGCCGTCGCGGATCAGCCGGGCGTGCGTCGCGTCGACGAACCGGCCGATCGACGTGGTCCAGTACGCCGAGACCTCGGGGTCGTAGCCCGCGGCCTCCATGAGCGCCCGCACGAGGATCCGCGAGCCGCGGAAGTGCTCGGCGATCGTGCGCAGCGTGTCGTGCAGCTGGGCGCGCCCGCCGGTGCTCGACCACCAGTGGTCGGCGTCGTCGAAGAGGCCCGCGACGAACTCGTCCGTCGTCGCCAGCAGCAGGTCCCGCTTGTCGCGGAAGTACTGGTAGAAGCCCGTCCGCGTCTGGCCGGCGCGCTCGGCGATCGCCCCGACCGACAGGGTCGCGTAGGGCACGCCCTCCTCGAGGAGGGCGGTGGCCGCGGTGATCAGCGCCTGCTCCTGGCGCCGGCGTTCGCCGGTGCCGTCGCGCCTGGTGGGGACCGACATCCCGGCGCACTCTAGCCGCCCGTGGAGGCGTGGCCGGAACTGCCCTTGACGTGGCACCTGACACCCTGTCAGGCTGTGGGTGTGCGGGGAGGCCGCGCGGAGCGAGCAGAGGAGCGGACATGAGCACGGCGACCATCGACGACCACGACCACGGGCACAGTCACCACCACGGTGACGCGGGGCCCGTGAACGAGCCGTCCTGGACGGACTCGAAGCGCTACATCTGGCTGCTGGGGCTCGTCATCCCCGTCACGCCGTTCCTGGCCTGGGGCCTCGTGGAGGCCACCGGCCTCGGCGTCTTCTGGTGGCTGGGCCCGCTCCTCGTCTACGTCCTGATGCCGGTGCTCGACAGCATCATCGGGACGGACGCGGAGAACCCGCCGGACCGGATCCTGGCGTGGCTCGAGCAGGACCGCTACTACCGCTGGTGCACCTACGCGTACATCCCGCTGCAGTACGCATCGCTCGTCGGCGCGTGTGCGCTCTGGGCGAGCGGCGACCTCAGCCTCGTCGAGTCGCTCGGCCTGGCCTGCACCGTCGGCGTCGTCTCCGGCTTCGCCATCAACGCGGCCCACGAGCTCGGGCACAAGCGCGACAAGTCCGAGAAGTGGCTCGCGAAGATCGCGCTGGCGCAGACGTTCTACGGGCACTTCTTCGTCGAGCACAACCGCGGCCACCACGTCCGCGTCGCGACGCCCGAGGATCCGGCCAGCTCCCGCCTGGGCGAGAGCTTCTACGCGTTCTGGCCGCGCACGGTCAAGGGCAGCTTCACCTCGGCGGTCGAGCTCGAGTGGTCGCGTCTGCGCCGGCTCAAGCGCAACCCGTGGTCGCTGAAGAACGACCTGCTGAACGCCTGGCTCATGAGCGTCGTCCTCTTCGGCGTCCTGATCGCCGCGTTCGGCCTCGAGGTCGTGCCGTGGCTCGCGTTCCAGGCCGTCTTCGGCTTCACGCTGCTCGAGATCGTCAACTACCTCGAGCACTACGGACTGACCCGGCAGAAGAAGGACGACGGCCGGTACGAGCGGTGCCGCCCCGAGCACTCCTGGAACTCGAACAACGTCGCGTCGAACGTCTTCCTCTACCACCTGCAGCGCCACTCGGACCACCACGCCAACCCGACGCGTCGGTACCAGGCGCTGCGCCACTTCGAGGAGGCCCCGCAGCTGCCGTCGGGCTACGGCGGCATGATCGTCGTCGCCGCGATCCCGCCGCTCTGGCGCCGCATGATGGACCACCGCGTCCTCGCTCACTACGGCGGCGACGTCACCCGCGCGAACGTCCTGCCGCGCAAGCGGGCGAAGCTGCTGAAGAAGTTCGGCCCGGGCACGAAGGCCGCCGAGGAGGGTGCCCGCGTCTACGCCCGCCGCGCCGAGGCCGACCGCCTCGCGCAGGAGCAGATCGCCGCGGAGGAGGCCGCGCGCGTGAAGACCTTCGAGGAGGCCGCCTACCGCTGCCCCGTCTGCAGCTACACGTACGACGACGCGGCCGGCGACCCGCACAACGGCGTCGAGCCCGGCACCCCCTGGTCCGCCGTGCCGAACGAGTGGAACTGCCCCGAGTGCGGCGTGCGCGACAAGGTCGACTTCGTGCCCGTCGAGGCGACGTCCTCCTCGCCGGTGTCCGCCGACTGAGCCCCGGTGCACGACCCGTCGGCCGGGGGCGGTCGGCGGGTCGACTGATGATGGGACTCGTTCCCATGTAAGGTTCCTGGTCGTCGGGTGCGGATGGTCGCGCCCGACGCTCGCCGTCGCACGTCAGGAACCCGATGACCCCCCGCACCCCGCGCCCCACCGCCCGTCCCGTCCGCCGCACGGTCGCGGCCGTCGCCGTCGCCGCCACCACCGCCGTCCTGCTCGCCGGCTGCGGCTCCTCCGACGAGTCGACGACCGCCACGGCGGCCGACGGGTCCACGGTGCCGGTGGTGCAGGTCGTCGCGACCACCTCGCAGCTCGGCGATCTCGTCCGGGAGGTCGGCGGGGACGCGGTCGACGTGCACCAGGTGCTCCAGCCGAGCACGGACCCGCACGAGTACGAGCCGCGGCCCGACGACGTCACCGCGACCGCCGACGCGAAGGTCGTCTTCGCCTCGGGCCTCGGGCTCGACGAGTGGGTCGCCGACGTGGCGAAGCAGTCCGGGACCGACGCCCCGGTCGTCGAGGTCGGCGACACGGTGCCGACGAAGCTCGCGGGCGAGGAGGGCCACGACCACGGGGCCGAGGGCGAGGAGCACGCGGAGGGCGAGGAGCACGCCGACGAGGCGGGCCACGCCGAGGAGGAGGGGCACGACCACGAGGGCGAGTTCGACCCGCACTGGTGGCACGACCCCACGAACGTCGAGCACGCCGTGGGCGTCGTCCGCGACGCGATCGTGCGGGCCGACCCCGACGCGGCCCCGGCCGTCCGCAGGAGCGCCGCGGCGTACCTCGCGAAGGTGCAGGCGCTCGACGCCGGCATCGAGAAGTGCATCGCGACGGTCCCGAAGGCGGAGCGCAAGCTCGTCACGAGCCACGACGCGTTCAACTACTTCGCGGGCCGCTACGGCATCACGGTCGTCGGCGCGACGATCCCGTCGCAGACCACGCAGGCGCAGCCCTCGGCCCGCCAGGTCGACGCCCTGACGAAGCTGATCCGCGAGGAGGACGTCAAGGCGATCTTCCCCGAGTCGTCCGTGAACCCGAAGCTCTCCCAGGCCATCGCCCGGGAGACGGGGGCCTCGTCGGACCTCACGCTCTACGGCGACGCCCTGGGCGAGCAGGGCAGCGACGGCGCGACGTACCTGGGGATGGAGCGCCACAACGCGGACGCGGTGGTCCGGGGCCTCACCGGCGAGGCGAAGGGCTGCAGCCTCCCGGGCTGAGCCCGGCCGCCGGGGTCGCGTCGCCCGACGCCGGCGCGGCCCGTCCGAGAATGCTTCTCGCTCTCAGCTGCTTGGGTCGGGGGCCTCGCGCGGGCACCATCGGGGGCATGAGCGACCACGCCACCCACGGCGACCACCCGCACGTCCACGGCCCCGGCTGCGGCCACCCCGCCGTCGAGCACGACGGGCACGTGGACTACCTGCACGACGGGCACCTCCACCACCCGCACGAGGGCCACGTCGACGAGCACGTGGTCGAGGTCGACGCGACGCACCCCGACGGGCACACCGACGCGGCCGGCGGCCACGAGGACGGCCACGTCCACGGCCCGGACTGCGGCCACGCCGCGGTCCCGCACGGCGACCACGTCGACTACCTCGTCGACGGCGTCCTGCACCACCCGCACGGCGACCACTGCGACGACCACGGCCCGCTGCCCGTCGTCGCCTAGTCCGGCGCGGAGCGCGGGCCGGTCGCCCGACCCGTTCGCGCTCCACCCCCCCCGCCTGCCGCAGGCGCGAGTGAGACTCGTTCTCATGTGCGGTAGTGTCGGGGACGTGGACGTCGCGACCCGGGACCGATGGCTCGAGCACGCGGCGTCGCGCATGACGGCCGCCGGCCTCCGGACCGGCGCGGCCCGCTCCGCCGTCGTCGAGCTCCTCGCCCGCGAGGGTCAGTGCTTGCTGAGCGCGGCCGAGATCTCCGACCGGCTGCGGACGGGCAGCACCGGGTCGACCGCGTCGGTCTACCGCGTGCTCGACGAGCTCTCGGAGCTCGGCCTCGTGCACCGGCTCGACGGTCGCGACGGCGTCGCGCGCTTCGAGATCGCGGACCCCGAGCACCATCACCACCACCTCGTCGACGACGTCACGGGCGAGGTGCGGTCGTTCGCCGACGACGACCTGGAGCGGGCGATCGCGGCGGTCGCGCTCCGGCACGGCTTCCGCCTGTCCGGGCACGACGTCGTGCTGCGCGGCACCGCCGAGGCCGGCTGAGGGGCGGCGGCCCGGTCCCCGCCCGGCGGCCGTGCCGCCACCGGGCGGGGACCGGGCCGGCGCACCCGCGCCGGCCCGCGTCGCTCAGCTCACGCGGAAGCGGTCGCTGCGGCGCAGCTTCCGCGGCGAGCCGTCGACCGGCAAGACCTCGAGGAGCACCTCGGCCTGCAGCTTGCGGCCACGGCGCAGGCGCAGCGCCGCGCGGGCGACGGCGCCGGGACGCAGGCGCACGTCGTGCTCGCCGGCGCTCACGGTGCGACGCACCGTGACGGCCGTGATCGTGCGCGCCTTCGAGCGCCCGACCTTCGGGACGCGCACGCGCAGCTGCACCTGGAGCCGCGCGGCCTCGCGGACCCGCACCTCGGCGGTGACGCCGCGCGAGAGCAGCGTCGCCAGCTTCACCGCGCTCGGCACGGAGACCGACGTCTTCCCCGTCGGCTTCGGGGCGGGCTTCGGCGTCGTCGGCGGGATCGTGGTGCTGCCGCCGGGCGGGGGCGTCCCCGGGCCGGGAGCCGGGGTGCCGGGGCCGGGGGTGCCGGGACCGGGACCGGGGCCGGCGGCCTGCGGGATCCGCGTGATCGCGACCGTGGAGGGGCGCGGCAGCGACGGGTTCACGCCGGCGGTCTTGTTGCCGGCGGGCCAGTAGCTGCGGTACGTCGACGGCTGGCCGTAGACGGCGCCCTTGGACGGCGAGGTCTCCTCGCCCGGGTGCTGGACGTTGACGAACAGCGTCGAGCCGTCGGCGGAGAAGTACGGCCCGGTGCCCTCGGCGTCGACCGGCATGTTCGCGAAGCGGTACGCGATGCCGGCGTTCGGCCCGGAGCGCGGCACCATGAAGACCGCGTTGTTGCCGTGGTAGGCGTAGTACGGCGCCGCCGGGTTGTTCAGCGAGCTCGACGAGATGTCGGTGACGACCCAGAGGTTGTTGCTCTCGTCGAAGCAGAGGTTGTCGCAGGAGGAGAAGCCCTGCTCGCCCACGTCGGCGCGGCCGGTCTGGCCGCCCTCGGCGTAGTCCTCCCAGCTGAACGTCGCGGCGGTCGGGTCGTTGTTGTCCTCGCGCAGCTTGCGGATCGCGCCGTGGCGGTCGTTCACCGTCGAGTTGTTCGTGAACGCGATGAGGACGGTGCCGTCGGCGTCGACCTCGACGTCCTCCGGGCGGTTCGTCGCGAAGAACTGGTTGAACGCGTCCGTCCCCAGGCGCTTGCGCAGCAGCGCCGAGGTGTCGACGAGCTCGGAGTCGTTCACGAGCACCCACTCGCCGCGGCCCGACGTGGCGGTCAGCAGGCCGCTGCCGTCGGTGTTCTTGAAGCGCCGGCGGCCCTCGGGGGACCACTTGGCGATGAAGAGCTGGCCCTCCGTGAGGATCTTCAGGTTCTCCTCGCGCCGGCCCTCGACGAACTTGCGGCTCGAGACGAACTTGTAGACGCCCTCGTTCGTCTTGTCGTCGCCCATGTAGAGGACGAAGCGCTTGCCGGGGACGTGGCGGAACGCCGTGTTCTCGTGGCGGAAGCGCCCCAGGGCCGTGTGCTTGCGCGGCGTCGAGGAGGCGTCGTACGGGTCGTGCTCGACGACCCAGCCGTAGTGCGCGTAGGTCTTCTCGTCGTAGCGCTCCGTGCCGGGCTTGTTCCGCCACCCGTAGCCCGCGGCGCCGTAGTAGCCGTCGTAGTTCTCCTCGCAGGACAGCGCGGTGCCCCAGGGCGTGATGCCGCCGGAGCAGTTGGCGAGGGAGCCGGCCATCGTCGCCTCGACCTTGACCGAGGTGCCGTCCGCGTTCAGCTGCGTCGTGCCGCTGAGCGGGCCGGTGGCGGCGCAGGCGGGCGAGGTGCCCGTGATGCGGCGGTTGTACGGCGAGGGGGAGACGACGTCCCAGGTGCCCTCGGCGCCGCGGCGGACGTGGACGATCGAGTTGCCGACGGAGTACTGCTCGATCTCGATCTGCGCGACGGTCTTCGTGGCGCCGTCGGCGTTGCCGTGCTGGAAGAAGGGCGCGGGGTACTCGTGGTTGACGAAGAGGAGCGCCTCGTCCGTCTTGCCCGGCAGCGGCATGTACGCGAGGAAGTCGTTGTTGAAGCCGTAGCGGAGCTTCGTGCCGTCCGTGTTCTCGAACTCGTCGTCCCAGGAGATGACGACGTCCGCGCGGAAGCCCTCGGGGACCTCGAACTGGTCGGCCGGCGAGGCGGCGATCGCCCGGAAGTCGTGGAACGGGGTGGGCGGCCCGGCGGCGACGGCGCTGTCGCCCATGAGGGTGGTGGCGCCGACGGAGTCGAGGGCCACGGCGGCCATCGTGGAGGCGCCCGCGACGGCGACGCCGCGGACGAAGCCCCGTCGTGTGTGGCCGGACGCGGGTGCGGCGGCGGGTGCAGGCGTGTCGGACGCGGCGTCGGCGGCGGCCAGGGGGTCGAGCATGGGGCTCCTGTGAGGGTGAGCGACGAGGGGGAGACGGGACCCACGGAGGGATCCCGTCATCGCCCTTCGACGCTACGGCGGCCGTCGGCCCGCCATGTGAAGCCCTCGTGAGCGACCCGTTGCCAGCGTGTTGCCGGCGGCCCGCCCGGCTCAGTAGGAGCGCGCGAGCACGAGGTCCTGCGTCGCGGGGTTGCCCGAGAAGAGGCACGTGTCGCCGCTCGTGCGGCGCTGCAGCGGGGCGCAGCGACGGGAGAGCGCGAGCTCCGCGAGCTCCTTCGGCATGTCGGCCTCGCCGTCCCACGGGGCGATCACCACGCCGTCGAACCCGCCCCGGTACGCCTCGGCGATCTCGTCGACGCTCGTGAAGTCGTCGCGGAGGAAGGCGTCGCGGTAGGCCGTCGCCTCGTCCCACATCGTCGTCTGGGCGTCCTCGAGGATCTCGACGGCCTGGGCGACGATCTCGTCCTGCTGCAGGAGCTCGCGGTCGGGCTGCTCGCGCCAGCGGCGGGAGAGCATGGCCTTGCCCGACCCGAGGTCGCGCTTGCCGAGCTGCACGATGAGCGGCACGCCGCGGCGGACCCACTCCCAGCGGCGGGTCGGGGCGTCGTAGTCGCGGGTGTCGACGTGCACGCGGACGGGGGCGCGCCGCCAGTCCAGGCCGCGCAGGCGGGTCGCGAGCTCCTGGGCCGCGGCGACCACCTCGTCGTCGAGGTCCATCGGGATCACGACGATCTGGTGCGGCGAGAGCGACGGCGGGAGGCGCAGGCCGTTGTCGTCGGAGTGGGTCATGATCACGCCGCCGACGAGGCGGGTGGAGACGCCCCAGGAGGTCGTCCAGGCGTGCTGCACCTCGCCCTCCTTGTCGGAGAACGTGATGTCGGAGCCCTTGGCGAAGTTCTGGCCGAGGTCGTGCGACGTGCCGGCCTGCAGCGCCTTACCGTCCTGCATGATCGCCTCGATGCAGAAGGTCCGGTCCGCGCCCGGGAACCGCTCCTCCGGCGTCTTCTCGCCGGTGATGACGGGCATCGCCAGGACGTCCTCGGCGAACGCGCGGTAGACCTCGAGCATCCGCGCGGTCTCCTCGCCGGCCTCGGCCTTCGTGGCGTGGACGGTGTGGCCCTCCTGCCAGAGGAACTCCGTCGTGCGCAGGAACATCCGGGTGCGCAGCTCCCAGCGGACGACGTTCGCCCACTGGTTGATGAGCAGCGGCAGGTCGCGGTAGGACTGGATCCAGCGGGAGAACGACTCGCCGATGATCGTCTCGGAGGTCGGGCGCACGACGAGCGGCTCGGTCAGCTCGCCGTCCGGCACGAGGCCGGACCCGTCGTCGGCGGCCTTCAGGCGGTGGTGCGTGACGACCGCCATCTCCTTCGCGAAGCCCTCGACGTGGTCGGCCTCCTTCTCGATCAGCCCCTTCGGGATGAAGAGCGGGAAGTACGCGTTGACGTGCCCGGTCTCCTTGAAGCGCCGGTCGAGGTCCGCCTGCATCTGCTCCCAGATCGCGTAGCCCCACGGCTTGATCACCATGCAGCCGCGGACGACCGAGTTCTCCGCGAGGTCCGCGTGCTTGATGACCTCGAGGTACCACTTCGGGAAGTCGGTGTCGCGCGTCGCCTCGAGGCGCGAGGTCGCTTTGGCCATCGGAGTCCTTCGGAGTCGGGTGATCGGGACGGAGGACACGCGGCCCGGCGCCGGTGCGGCCGGGCGATCCGTCGTCCCGCACATGATGGCCGACGCCCACCGGTGACGGGTCGCCGGGCCCTGGTACCACGTGGTACCGTCGGCCTCCCGCGGTGCCGCGGGCCCTGATCCCTCCGCGTGCCCCGGCGCGCGGCGACCCGAGGTCCATCCCTGTGAGCATCACCGATCTCTTCCGCCTCGACGGCAAGGTCGCCGTCGTCACCGGCGCGTCCTCCGGCCTGGGCGTCGCGTGCGCGCAGGCGCTGGCCGAGGCCGGCGCCGACGTGGTCCTCGCGGCCCGCCGCGCCGAGGCGCTGGCCGAGACCGCGAAGCTCGTCGAGGCCGCGGGGCGGCGGGCGCTGGCGGTGCCGACGGACGTCAGCGACCCGGACGCCTGCGCCCGCCTGATCGACGCCGCCGTCGCCGAGTTCGGGCGCGTCGACGTGCTCGTCAACAACGCCGGCGTCGGCACCGCCGTGCCGGCCCACAAGGAGACGCCGGAGCAGTTCCGCCAGGTCATCGACCTGAACCTCAACGGC
>WLOB01000078.1 GCA_009699505.1 Actinomycetota bacterium
CACGGCCGCTGGGAGTACGGCTCCGAGGGCTACGGCATCGGCCGGATCAAGGACCCGGCCGGCACGACCGAGCTGACCCTCACGACCGACCTGCGGCTGGGCTTCGAGGCGCAGCGCGCCCGCGCCCGCACCACCGTCCGCGCCGGCGACACGCACTTCCTCGCGCTCTCGTGGTCCAACCACGGCGCGCCGCAGACGTTCGAGGACGCCCACGCGCGCCTGAACTACACCGCCGACTTCTGGCACGAGTGGCTGAGCCACGGCGAGTTCCCCGACCATCCGTGGCGCCCGCACCTGCAGCGCTCCGCGATCACGCTGAAGGGCCTGACGTTCGCGCCGACCGGCGCCATGCTCGCGGCGGCGACGACGTCCCTGCCGGAGACCCCGCAGGGCGAGCGCAACTGGGACTACCGCTACTCCTGGATCCGCGACTCCACGTTCATGCTCTGGGGCCTCTACACCCTGGGCTTCGACGAGGAGGCCAACGACTTCTTCTACTTCATCCAGGACGTCGCCCGGGGCGAGCAGCCGCTCCAGGTGATGTACGGGATCGGCGGCGAGCGGGAGCTCGACGAGTTCGAGCTCGACCACCTCGAGGGCTACGACGGCGCCCGCCCGGTGCGCATCGGCAACGGCGCGTACCACCAGAACCAGCACGACGTCTGGGGGGCGATGCTCGACTCGATCTACCTCCACACGCGCTCGCGCGACCAGCTGCCCGAGTCGATCTGGCCGATCCTGAAGAAGCAGGTGGCCGAGGCGATCGCGCACTGGCGCGAGCCCGACGCCGGCATCTGGGAGGTCCGCGGCGGCCTGAAGCACTTCACCCAGTCCAAGGTCATGTGCTGGGTGGCGCTGGATCGCGGCGCGCGCCTGGCGGAGCTGCGCGGCGAGCACGAGATCGCCGTCGGCTGGCAGGAGATCGCCGACGAGATCCACGCCGACATCTGCGAGAACGGCGTCGACGAGCGCGGCGTGTTCTGCCAGCACTACGAGACGGACGCCCTCGACGCGTCGCTCCTGATGCTGCCGCTCGTGCGGTTCCTGCCGCCGGACGACCCGCGCATCCGCGCCACGGTCCTCGCGATCGCGGAGGAGCTCACGGAGGACGGCCTCGTCCTGCGCTACAAGGTCGACGAGACCGACGACGGCCTGCACGGCGAGGAGGGCACGTTCACGATCTGCTCGTTCTGGCTCGTCTCCGCGCTCGTCGAGATCGGCGAGATCGACCGGGGCCGCGAGCTGTGCGAGCGCCTCCTGAGCTTCGCGTCGGACCTGCAGCTCTACGCGGAGGAGCTCGACCCGAAGACCGGACGGCACCTCGGCAACTTCCCGCAGGCGTTCACGCACCTCGCCCTGATCAACGCGGTGATGCACGTCATCCGCGCAAGCGACCCGACCGGGCCGTTCGGTCCGACGCCCCCGGAGGCGCGCTGATGCCCGACCAGGGCCCCCGAGACACACACCTCACCGGCCGCAACGGGTTCCGCGTCGTCCCCGTCGCCGACGCGGAGGCCGCGAAGGACGTGACGGCCCGCGCGCTGGCCGGCGCGATCCAGGCCGCCCGGGCCGGCGGCGCCGAGCGCGTGCGGGTCGCGCTCTCGGGCGGCGGCACCCCGGTCGGCGCGTACGAGCGCCTCGCGACGATGGTCGAGGACTGGCCGTCGATCGACGTCTTCCTCGCCGACGAGCGCTGCGTGCCCTACGACGACGAGGACTCGAACGCGCGCCTCGTCGACGAGGCGCTCGGCACGGACCGCGGCCACGTCCTGCACCGCCTGTCCGAGGTCGGCTCGCCCGGCGATCGCGCCAAGGCGTACGCGCACGACATCGGCGACGCACCGATGGACGTCGTGCTGCTCGGCCTGGGCGAGGACGGCCACACCGCCTCGCTCGAGCCGGAGCACCCGTCCCTCGAGGCCGAGGGCGTCACCGTCGCGGTGCTCGACATGAAGAAGCCGCCGCCGGAGCGGGTCTCGCTGACGATCCCGGCGCTCCGGGCCGCGGGCGTCGTGCTGCTCCTCGTCACGGGCGAGGGCAAGTCCGAGGCGCTGGCGCGGACCCTGGGGAGCCAGGGCGTCGAGGCACCGGCGAGCCTCCTGCCCGCGGAGACCATGACGGTGATCGCCGACGAGGCCGCCCTGACCCGGCCGCGCGCCGAGCAGGTCTTCTCGTCGTGACCACGGACGGGGCGGGCGCCGCGGCGTCGCGGCCCGGCCCGGGGCCCGCGGGCACGCCCGGCGTCGACGCCCACGGGCCGGAGGCCACCTCCGTCCGCCTGTGGCTCGTCCGCCACGGCGAGACGGAGTGGGCCCGCGACGGCCGCCACACCGGGCGCACCGACGTCCCGCTGACGGACCGCGGCCGTCAGCAGGCCACGGCGCTGCGCGAGCGGCTGGCCGGGGAGCGCTTCGTGGCGATCCGCTGCTCGCCCCTGTCGCGCGCCCGGGAGACGCTGGAGCTCGCGCTGCCCGGCGCGACGCCCGGGCTCGACGACGACCTGATGGAGCGCGACTACGGCGCTGCGGAGGGCCGCACGACCGCCGAGCTGCGCGTGGAGGAGCCCGGCTGGACGTCGTGGACCACCGAGACCGCCGGCGCCGAGACGATCGACGAGGTCGGTGCGCGCACGGACCGGGCGATCGCCCGCGCGGTCGCCGCCGGCCGGCACGCCGCCGAACGCGATCCGTGCTCGCCGCACGAGACCCCGGGCGGCGCGGTCCTCGTGGTCGCCCACGGACACCTGCTGCGGATCCTCGCCGCGCGCTGGCTCGAGCAGCCGGCCGGGTTCGGCGCGCAGCTCGTGCTCGGCACCGCGTCGCTGTCGATCCTCGGGTCCGAGCGCGGCCGCCCGGCGCTCGTGCGCTGGAACAGCTGAGGACCGCGGCGCCGGGCCGGTCGGACGCGACCCGCGACTGGCTGGTCAGCCAGATAGGGTCGGCCCATGGCTGACATCACGGGCAAGAGCGCCCTCATCACCGGCGGCGCCTCGGGACTCGGCGAGGCGACGACGCGCAGGCTCCACGCCGACGGCGCGTTCGTCACGATCGCCGACATCCAGGACGAGAAGGGCGAGGCGCTCGTCGCCGAGCTCGGCGAGCGCGCCGTGTTCGTCAAGACGGACGTCACCGACGAGGACGCCGTGAAGGCCGCGGTCGCCGCCGCCGTGGAGCAGGCGCCGCTGTGGGCGACGGTCAACTGCGCCGGCACGGGCTGGCCGCAGCAGATCTTCCACCACAAGAAGGGGCCGCACCCGATGCTGCCCTTCGAGACCGTGCTGCGGATCAACCTCTTCGGCACGTTCAACGCCCTGCGGTTCTCCGCCGAGGCGATGTCCCAGAACGAGCCGGACGAGGAGGGCGAGCGCGGCGTGCTGGTCAACACCGCGTCCGTCGCCGCCTTCGACGGGCAGATCGGCCAGGCCGCCTACTCCGCGTCGAAGGGCGCGATCGTCGGCATGACCCTCCCCGTCGCCCGCGACCTCGCCCGCTACGGGATCCGCAACGTCACGATCGCCCCGGGCCTGTTCGACACCCCGCTGCTCGGCGCGCTGCCCGAGGAGGCCCGCGAGTCCCTCGGCGCCCAGGTGCCGTTCCCGGCCCGCCTCGGCCGCCCGTCGGAGTACGCCGACCTCGCCGCCTACATCATCAGCCAGCCGGTGCTCAACGGCGAGACGATCCGCCTGGACGGCGCGATCCGGATGGCGCCGAAGTAGGACTCAGCCGAAGGTGCGCTCGAGCGCCTCCACGACCCGCTCGCCCGCGCGGCCGTCCCCGAAGATCTCGGGACGCGCCGCCGGCAGCGGCACCGCGAGCGCGTCGACGGCCGCCTCGGCGTTCAGGTCGACGAGCGCGTTCCAGCCCGTCTGCACCGTCTCCCCCCACTCCGTCGTGTCGCGCAGCGTGACGCAGCGGACCCCGGCGAGGTACGCCTCCTTCTGCACGCCGCCGGAGTCCGTCAGGACCCCCTGTGCGCCGACGAGGAGCGTCGCGAAGTCCAGCGGCCCCGCGGAGCCGACGATGCGCACCCCCGGGGCGCCCCGGAGGCGGTCGTCCTCGCCGTGCTCGAGCAGCCGGGCGGCGGTGCGGGGGTGCAGCGGCAGGACGAGCGGTCGCTCCGGGCTCGCGGCGGCGACGAGCACGTCGACGAGGAGCGCGAGGCGCTCCGGGTCGTCGACGTTGCCCGCCCGGTGGGTCGTGGCCAGCAGGTAGCCGCCCGGCGTCAGGTCGTGCTCGGCGAGCCACGTCGCGGCGCGCTCGCGGGCTCGGGGGTGCACCGCGAGCGTCACGTCCGTCATCACGTCGCCGACGTCGACGGCCAGGTCGGCGAGGCCCTCCCGCTCGAGGTTCCGGGTCGCGGTGGGCGTCGGGACGAGGAGGAGCTGCGACAGGTGGTCCGTGACGACGCGATTGCGCTCCTCGGGCATCCGGCGGTCGAAGGACCGCATCCCCGCCTCGACGTGGGCGATCGGGATGCCGAGGTCGGCCGCCACGAGCGCGCCGGCGAGCGTCGTGTTCGTGTCGCCGTAGACGAGGAGGGCGTCGACCGGTCCCGCGTCGCGGGCCGCCGTGACGAGCCGCTCGAGCTCGCCGATCATCCGGGCCGTCTGCTCGAGGTTGGTGCCGCCGCCGAGCCGCAGCTCGTGGTCGGGCGCGGGCAGGTCGAGCTCGCGGAAGAAGACCGCGGAGAGCGCGTCGTCGTGGTGCTGGCCCGTGTGGATCAGCACCTCCTCGTGCCGGCGGCGCAGCGGCCGGGAGACCGCGGCGGCCTTCACGAACTGCGGCCGGTTGCCGACGACGGTGACGATGCGCATCGCGCCGGATCGTCCCACGACGCGCGGGCGCCGCACCGTGCGGGTGGCCGGGCCCGCGACGCGCGGGCCGGGGCCGGTCCCCCTACGGGTGGTCCGCGCCGCGCCGCAGCCGCGCCACGGCCGGGCCCGCGACGCGCGGGCCGGGGCCCGCTCCCCTCCCCGTCCTAGAAGAAGACCTCGGCCAGCTCGAGCAGCCGCAGGTCGACGCCCTTCACGCCGACGACGTCCGCGAGCGGGATCGGCTCGATCTCGGCGCCGCGGAGGGCGACCATCGTGCCGAAGGCGCCGGCCAGGACGGCCTCGGCGGCCGCGACGCCGTAGCGGGTCGCGAGCACGCGGTCGGTGGCCGTCGGGGTGCCGCCGCGCTGGATGTGGCCCAGCACGACGACCCGGGTCTCGTAGCCCGTCGCCGCCTCGAGCTCGGCGGCGAGCGCCCCGCCGATGCCGCCGAGGCGCTCGTAGCCGTACTCGTCCGTCTCGGCGTTCGCGACGATCTTCGTGCTGCGGCCGTCCGCGAACGCGAGCCGGGCGCCCTCGGAGACGACGATGATCGAGAAGTCCTTGCCGCGGTCGTGGCGCTGGCGGATCGTCGCGGCGATCCGCTCCACGGTCACGTCGACCTCGGGGACCAGCACGCCGTCGGCGCCGCCGGCGATGCCCGCGGTAACGGCGATCCAGCCGGCGTTGCGGCCCATGACCTCGACGACCATCACCCGGTCGTGCGACTGCGCGGTCGAGTGCAGCCGGTCGATCGCCTCCGTGGCGACGTGGACGGCGGTGTCGAAGCCGAACGTGCGGTCCGTGCCGACGATGTCGTTGTCGATCGTCTTGGGCACCCCGACGACCGGCAGGTCGAGCTCGTCGTGCAGCTGCCGGGTGATCTCCATGGTGTGCTCGCCGCCGATGGCGACGACCGCGTCCACGTCGCCGCGGGCCATCGCCTCGCGGACGAGCCCCGGGCCGTCGTCGTGGCGGAACGGGTCGTAGCTCGAGGTGGAGAGGATCGTGCCGCCGAGCGGCAGGAGCCCGGAGAGCGCCTCGTGGTCCAGCGGCCGGTGCTCCCGGTGCGCCAGGCCGCGGTAGCCGCGGAGCAGGCCGACGGGCTCGTGGCCCTCGCGCAGGAGCTTGCGGCCCGCGGCGCGGATGACGGCGTTGAGGCCGGGACAGTCGCCGCCGGCGGTGAGGATCCCGATGCGCATGCGCCGACCCTACGGCCGGTGGCCCGCCCCGGGGCAGGCCGCTCGTCGCACGCACCCGCCGTTCGGGTCGCCCCGGCGGAGGGTCGGTGCGGCCGGCGCCGGGCCCGTGTCGGCCGCGACGGCGTCGCGGAGGGCGCCCGGTGGAGGGGCGGCCGGGCGCCGCCCGGGCCGCCCGGGCGGAGCAGTGTCGGGCGGGGCCGCGGCGCGGCCCGTCCTCAGACGGGTGCGCCGCGGTTGATCGGCGCGTCGTCGGCCTGGACGCGGACCCAGTCGTCGATCCGGCCGTCCTCCACGTGCAGCGCGACGGCCACGGGTGCGCCGGCCCCGTCGCAGGGCGGCTCGCCGGCCTTGTCCGTGAGCTTCAGCGTGAGGACGACGTAGCCGCCCTCCGCGCCGCCGACGCTGACGGGCGACGCGCCGCACGGCAGGCTCTGCGCGACCGCGACGCGCGCGGCGCGGTTCTTCACGAGCAGCACGTCGAAGTTCGAGAAGCGCGCGCCGTCGGCCATGAGCGCGGCGGCGCGCTCGTCCTGGCCGCGACGGACGAGCGAGAACCACTGCTCCGCGACCCGCCGGTCCGCGGCGTCCGCCGGGTCCGTGGCGGTCTGCGGGACCTCGCGCAGCGGCGGCAGGTCCGGGAACGCGCGCCGCTCCGCCCGCAGGTCGTCGGCGCTCGGCGACGGCACGGTGGTCGACGGCGCCGTGGTGGTCGGTGCCGCCCGCGTGGTCGTGGCGGCCGTCGTCGTCCCGGCGGCGGAGTCCGACGCGTCGTCGCCGCCGCAGCCGGCCAGCAGGGCCGTCGCGCCCAGGAGCGCGACGAGCGAGCCGGTGCGGAGGCGGAGGGAGCGCGCGCGGTCCATGTCCTAGGACCTACGCCCGCCCGCGCGCCGCGGATGCTGCGGCGGCCCTACAGGCCAAGGTCGCGGACGCCGAGCTCGTCGAAGCCGACGTGGTGCGCGAGCTCGTGCCGGACGGTGATCGTGACCTGCTCCCGCAGCAGGTCGGCGTCGTGGCCGAAGTCGCGGCGGAGGGTGTCGCGGAAGATCATGATCCGGTCGGAGTGCTCGTCCCGGGTGGCGCCGTCGCCCATGTAGAGCCCGTAGGCGCCGTGGCGACGCCCGTCGTCCGAGATGACGACGGCGACGTTCGTGTCGAGGACGCCGATCAGCAGGTCGGGCAGGTCGTCCAGCGCGTCGCGGACGAGCTCGGCGAAGTCCGTGTCGTCGAAGGGATCCTTCGCCAGGAACTCGCCCTCGTCCGGCTCGACCGCGAGGCCCTGCTCGGCGAGGTACTCCGTCCGGGCGACGACGCGCTCGAACTCCTCGTCGGTCTCCGGCTCCCGGTAGTCCGAGAGCCGCCCCACGATCAGGGCGAGCACGCCGACGATCACCCCGACCACCGTGCCGACGACCCCGACCTTCTGGACGGCGGCCACGAGGGGCTCGCTCGTCCAGCCGCCCATGAGCAGGTAGGTCAGCGTCGACGCCAGGCAGACGCCCACCACGGCGACGACGAGTGGCGTGCGAACGTTCATCAGGCCACTGTACGCGAGGGCGGAACGGGCCAGGGCCGGACGGCTCAGCCGACCATGGAGCGGGCGATGACGACCCGCTGGATCTCGTTCGCGCCCTCGTAGATCTGGGTGATCTTCGCGTCGCGCATGAAGCGCTCCATGGGGTAGTCCTTGACGAACCCGTAGCCGCCGAGGATCTGGAGCATGTCGACGGTGACCGCCATCGCGGTGTCCGACGCGAAGAGCTTGGCCATCGAGCTCCACTTGCCGAAGCCGTCGCCCTTCGTGGAGCGGTCCGCCAGCGCGCAGGCCTTGTAGAGCAGCTCGCGGGCGGCGGCCGTGCGGGTCTCCGCGTCGGCGAGCTTCCACTGCAGGCCCTGGAAGGACGAGATCGGCTTGCCGAACGCGATGCGCTCCTTCGAGTACGCCGCGGCGTAGTCGATGGAGGCCTGGGCGATGCCGACGGCCTGCGCGGCGGCGCCCAGGCGGGTGCGCTCGAGCGTGCCGAGCGCGACCGCCAGCCCCCGGCCGACCTCGCCGACGACGTTCTCGTGCGGGACGCGGACGTCGTCGAAGACCGGCGAGCCCGTCGGGGAGGAGCGGATGCCCATCTTGTGCTCGAGCGGGCCGTACGAGAAGCCCTCGCGGTCGCTCTCGACGACGAACGCCGTGATGCGACCCGACTCGTCGTCCGTCTTGGCGAAGACGACGTAGAAGTCGGCCACCGACGTGTTGGTGATCCAGTTCTTCGAGCCGTTGATGACCCACTCGTCGCCGTCGCGGACGGCGCGGGTCTTCATGGACGCGGGGTCGGAGCCGGCCTCGGGCTCCGACAGCGCGAAGGCGGCGATGGCCTCGCCCGTGGCGACCTTCGGCAGGAAGCGCTGCTTGAGCTCCTCCGAGCCGAAGAGGCGGATCGGCAGCGAGCCGAGCTCCTGCACCATGAGGATGAGGGCGGCGGACGCGTCGACCTTCGCGATCTCCTCGACCGCCATCTGCAGCATGAGCGTCCCCATGTGCGTGCCGCCGTACTCCTCCGGGACCGCGAGGCCGAGGATGTCCTGCTCGCCCAGCAGCGTCTTGACGTCCCAGCCGTACTCGGCCTTCTCGTCGCGCTCCGCGGCGCCCGGCGCGATCTTGTCGCGGCTGATCTCGCGGATCGCGTCGCGGAACTCGATGAGCTCCTCGGGGATGTCGTAGAGCTCGGATCCGAGAACGGGCATCCTCCGATCCTACGGCGACGGGATCGCCGGCCCGGTGTGGCCGGGCCTCACGCCTCCGCGGCGGTGCTGGGCCGCGGCCCCCGGCGCACGGGGCGGGCCCGGGCGCTCAGGCGAGGCAGGAGGCGCAGACGCCGCTGACGACCACGGAGGCCGACTCGACGGCGTGCCCCGCGGACTCGGCGGCACGGCGCGCGGCCGCGCGGCCGGCGCTCGTGTCGAGGTCGTAGAGCTGCCCGCAGCGCACGCACGTGAAGTGGTCGTGCGGCGTGGGGTCGGTGTCGTACCGGGCCGCGCCCGGGGCGGCGACGCGGCGGACGACGCCGAGCTCGGCGAAGAGCTCGAGCGTGGAGTAGACCGTCGGCAGCGCCAGGCCCGGGAGCGTGGCGGACGCCTCGCGGAGGAGCGCCTCGGCCGTGAGGTGCCGGTTCTCCGCGGCGATCAGCCGGTGCAGCGCCAGGCGCTGCGGCGTGACGCGCAACCCGGCGCCGCGGAGGCGGCCGACGAGGTCGGCGTCCACGTCGGCGGGGGTCGGGACAGGGACCATGCCTGCATTCTACGCGGGTCGTGCGTCGTGCGGGCCGTCCGTCCGGCGCCCCGTCGTCGCGGCGCCGGGGTCCCGGCGCGCTACCGTCCCCCGCATGTCCTCCCCCGTGTTCGACCAGCCCGGCCTCGAGGTCGACGTCGACCAGCTCGCGGCCGAGCTCGGGCGCGGCACGGTCGTCCTCGTCGACGTCCGGGAGCCCTACGAGTGGGAGGCCGGACGCATCGAGGGCGCCGTGCACCTGCCGCTGTCCGAGCTGAGCACGCGCGCCGGCGAGCTCGACCGGGACACCACGCTCGTCGTCCAGTGCCGCATCGGCGGGCGCTCGGCCGTCGCCGCCCAGGCGCTCCGTCAGGCCGGCTTCGACGCGTGGTCCCTGCGCGGCGGGATCCTCGCCTGGGACGCGGACGGCCGGCCGCTCGTCCCCGACGGCGGCGTCGTCGCGGACCACTGAGGGGGGCGCCGCCCGCCCCACCCCGCGGAGCCGCGGGCCGGGCCGCTCAGCCCCGCGGTGCCGCGGGGCCCGAGCGCAGGTCGCACGCGGCGGTGCACAGCGCGACGACCTCGTCGAGGTCGTCCGTGCACGTGACGAGGTCCTCGTCGCCCGGTGAGATCAGGCCCTCGGCGAGGACCCGCTCGCGGATCCAGTCCACGAGCCCGCCCCAGTAGTCCGTCCCCACGAGCACGACGGGGTAGCGGCGGATCTTCTTCGTCTGCACGAGGCAGAGGACCTCGAAGAGCTCGTCGAGGGTGCCGAAGCCGCCGGGCATCGCGACGAACGCGTCGGAGTACCGGACGAACGAGACCTTCCGCGTGAAGAAGTAGTGGAACGGCACCGCCAGCTCGACGTACGGGTTGGCGCCGGTCTCGAACGGCAGGTCGATGAGCAGGCCGATCGACCGGGCCGCCCCCTCGTGGGCGCCCCGGTTGGCGGCCTCCATGATCCCCGGGCCGCCGCCGGTCAGGACCGCGGCGCGGGCCTCCGTCGCCAGGCGGCGGGCGAGCTCCCGGGCCAGCTCGTACTCCGGCCGGCCCTCGCCGATCCGGGCGGAGCCGAAGACCGTGATGCCACGGCGGACGTCCGCGAGGGTGCCGAACGCCATCTCGAGCTCCGCGGCGATACGGTCGATGCGCTGCGGATCGGTCAGCTCGGTCTCGACGGCGGCCCACTCGGCGCTGAGCAGCTCCTCGTCGGCGGACCCGGGACGACGGACGGGATCGGTCACCCGAGCGACTCTAACGCCCGCCGGGCCCGCGCCGGACGGGCCGGGCGCCCCCGGACGCTCAGGGCGCCAGGACGCCCGCGAGGACGGCCAGGGCGACGGCCGCGCGGTCGCGCAGGGCACCGGCGTCGAGGTGCTCGTCGACGGCGTGCGCGCCCCCGCCGAGCGGGCCGAGCCCGTCGATCGCCACGCGGGTCCACGAGGCCAGGTGGCTCGCGTCCGACGCGCCGCCGCGCCCCGACGCGACGATCGGCCGGCCGAGCAGCGCGGCGGCGCGGTCGAGCACCGGGGCCGCGGCCTCGCGGTGGTCCATGCCGGGCCAGACGCGGCTGAACGAGGCGTCGAGCGCCACCTCGTCCAGCTCGGCCGGGAGGAGGGACAGCACGCGCTCGAGCGATCCGATCGCGGCCGCCCGCACGTCGATGATCAGCTCGCCGTCGTCCGGGACGACGTTCAGCGCGGTGCCGGCGCGCACCATGGTCGGCACGACGCTCAGCCGCTCCGGGCCGTGCGGGTCGTGCTCGGCCGCGGCGAGGCCCGCGACGCGCGCGAGGGCCAGGAGCGCGTTGCGCCCGTCGTCCGGACGGGACCCCGCGTGCGCGGCGCGTCCCGCGGCCCGGACGGCGATCGCCGCGGCGGCCTTGCGCAGGACGACGACGGCCTCGTCGCCGTCCGCCGTGCGCTCGCCGCCCTCGAAGCAGAGGCAGGCGTCCCAGCCCTCGAACCGCGGGCCGTGGACGAACTCCTCCGTCCGCCACTCCTCGTCCGCGACGAGGAGCAGCGCGACCTCGGCGAAGAGCTCGCGCCCGCCGGGGGCCGCGGCGACGGCGTTCAGGACGCCGACCGCGAGGGCGTCGCCGCCCTTCATGTCGAAGGTCCCCGGCCCCGTCCACCGGTCGCCGTCCCGTCGCAGCGGGCGGTGGCGGTCGTGCGGGATCACGGTGTCGAGGTGCCCGAGGAGCACGATCCGCGCCGTGCCGGTGCCGTGGACGCGGACGAGGAGGTCCGGGGCGCTGCCGGTGGTCGAGCACGGGATCCGCTCGACCTGCGCGTCCTGCGGCACGGCGGCGACCACGAGCTCGACGCACCGCTCGAGCCCGGGGTGGTCGCCCGAGGGCGACGAGACCGCGACGAGCGGCTCGATCAGGGCGACGGCGTCGGCGACGACGGCGTCGGCGGAGGCCATGAGCGCCCGGACGGCGGGATCCTCGACGGGGGTGGCCATGCCGTCACCTTCGCACGGGTGCCGCGCCGGCCGCCCCGCCGCGGGGCTCACCGTCGCCCGACGGGCCCGCACCGGCGTCGGGGACGCGGGCGCTCCGTGCACCCGGGCGCCGTCGGGACGCAGGCGCTCCGTGCCCCGGACGCTCAGGGGCGCAGGCGCAGGGTGTGGGTGCCCTTCGGGACGGTCAGCCGGATCCGGCGACCGCCGAGGACCGCGCCCGGGACGGTGACCCGGGCGCCGGCGGATCGGACGCGCGCGGCCGCGCGGGGCGCGGCGCCGTCGACGGTCAGGACCGGCGCGCGTCCGCGACCGGCTGCGCCGCCCTTCGCGACGCCGTTCCACAGCTCGACGACGCCGGCGCCACGGGTCACCACGGTCAGGGTCGTGCCGTCGTAGCGCTGCGAGGCGACCGCCGGGGCCGCGGCGACCAGGCGCGGGCGCCCGAGGTCCATCGCGAGGTTCCCGTCGGGCTGCAGCGCGCCGTCGGGCTGCAGGACGCCCCAGCCGTAGTCCTTGGTCGGGTGCTGCTTCCAGACCCAGACGATGCCACCGCTGAGCGTGCGGTCCTGCTCCCCCAGGCCGGCCTGGCGGTAGGACTCCCACGGGCCGCCGCGCGCGCCGGCGTACTCGCCGACGACCGCGGCGGCGCCGAACCCGCGGGCCCGCGACACGACGCCGTCGTAGGCGGCGCGCAGCCGGGCGCCCGTGCCGGCGTCGGGCGCCCGGTCGTAGACGTCGTCGTAGACGTGCGGGGCGTAGACGAGGTTCGGGTCGCCGCTGAACCGGGCGACGCCGGTGCCCGCGCTGTCGAACCAGACCGGGGCGGTCGCGCCCGCGGCCCGCAGCCGGCCGATGAGCGTGCCGTACATCGGCCACAGCTCGCGCGCGGCCCAGCCCTCGGGGAGGCCCGGCTCCGGGCTGCGGGGCTCGTTGTAGAGCTCGATCCCGGCGTAGGCCGGCCCGAGCTCGCGGCCGACCGCGGCGACCGCGAGGACCGCGTCGCCGTAGTGGGTCTGGAGCGGCTTGCCGGCGACGACCTTGTTCTTCCACAGGGCGCTGGCGGCGGTCGCCGCGCAGGCGGTCCCGTAGTAGCCGCCGAAGCCCAGGGCGGACCCCAGCCGCGAGTCGCAGGACGCGCTGCCGGTGTCGACCGCCCACCGCGGCGCGCCGTCGGCCTCGGTGTCCAGGGGCTGGCCGAGGTTGGCGGCGTAGCGGTCGTGGTGCATGTCCAGCAGCACGTAGATCCCGCGGTCCGCGAAGACCCGGGCGGCCCGCCGCACCTCGGCGAGGTAGGCCTGGTCGGTGATCCCCGGCGCCGGCTGCACCTTGGACCAGGAGACGCCGAGGCGGACGACGGTGAGCCCGAGCGCCGCGGCCTGCGCGCCGTCGGCCGGGGTGATCCCGACGACGGAGTGGACGCCGCCGTAGTCGACGAGGCCGATGACGTTGGCGCCGCGCAGGACCACCCGGCGGCCGGAGGCGGTGCGCAGGGTGCGCTCGCCGCCGCGGTCGACCCGGACGCGCAGGGCGTCCGCCCGGCGTCCTCCGCCGGGGCGGTCGGCGCGCGCGGCAGCCGCCCGGGCCGCCCAGCGCTTCGCGGTCGACGTCGAGCCCAGGCGCGGGCCGCCGTCCGCGCTCACGCGCCCGGC
>WLOB01000079.1 GCA_009699505.1 Actinomycetota bacterium
CAGTCGGCCGCGGGCCTGCAGCACCCGCACATCGTCTCGGTCTTCGACCGCGGCGACTGGGACGGCATCCCGTACATGGCGATGGAGCTGATCGACGGGGTGACGCTCAAGGACGTCATCCGCGACCAGGCGCCGCTGGACCCGGTCAAGACGATCGACCAGATCTCGCAGGTCCTCGACGCGCTGCGCTACGCCCACAAGCGCGGCCTCGTCCACCGCGACATCAAGCCGCAGAACGTCCTCGTCGGCCCCGACGGCGACCTGAAGGTCGCCGACTTCGGCATCGCCCGCGCCGTCGACGACCTGCAGATGACGCAGACCGGCATGATCGTCGGCACCGCGCACTACCTCTCGCCCGAGCAGGCCTCCGGGCAGCCCATCACGACCTCGGCGGACCTCTACTCCGTCGGCGTCGTCCTCTTCGAGATGCTCACGGGCCGGATGCCGTTCGACGGCGACCAGCCCGTCGCGATCGCGCTGAAGCACGTCAACGAGGACCCGCCGGCGCTCTCGATCGTCAACCCCGAGGTCCCCGCCGACCTCGAGTACGTCGTCCTGCGGTCGATGTCCAAGCAGCCGGAGGACCGGTTCGAGGACGCCGAGGAGTTCATCGCCGCGCTGCAGGGCGTCCGGCACCGCATCGTCTCGGGCGCCCCCGTCCCGGCGCAGCCGCAGCTCGCGGCCGCCGCGGCGATCGCCCAGCAGCCCACGGGCGGCTGGCTGCAGCCCGCCGCCGGCATGGCCGTGCCCGCCGGGGTCTCGCCGGAGGACGCGCGCGAGAACGCCGAGGCGCGCCGCCGTCGCCGGTGGACCATCGCGATCGTCGGCGGCCTCGCCGCCATCGTCGTCCTCGCGCTCGTCGGGTACCTCGCCTTCGGGCGGATGGAGACCGTGTCGGACGTCCGTGGCGACACGTACGAGGCCGCCCGTCAGAAGCTCGAGGGCCAGGGCTTCGACGTCACGCGCGACCAGGACCGGGCGAGCTCGACCGTCGACCGCGGCGAGGTCATCGAGCAGGCCCCCGGCGACGGGCGGAAGGTCCGCCGCGGCACCGAGGTGCGCCTCGTCGTGTCGAGCGGCCCGCGCAGCGCCACGGTCCCGTCCGTGGAGGGCCTGTCCCTCGAGGACGCCAGACAGAAGCTGCGCGAGTCGGGCTTCTCCCGGTTCCAGGAGTCGCGGATCGCGAACGAGACGATCGCCGCGGGGCGCGTGATCGCCACCGCGCCGGCAGCGAACACCACTGCCCGCACGGGCGACCGGATCGTCATCCAGGTCTCGCAGGGCCCCGCCACGGGCACCACCACGACGGAGACGCCGGACCAGGTGACGGTGCCCGACCTCGACGGCCTGACGCGCGCCCGGGCCGAGGCCGCGCTCGAGGCCGCCGGCCTCACGGCGACCTTCACGGAGCAGGAGAGCGACGAGGACGAGGGCACCGTCATCGCCCAGCAGCCCGGCTCCCGGTCGCAGGTCGACGAGGGCTCGAACGTCGCGGTGACGCTCGCGACGCCCAACGCGGACTCCGGGGGCGGCGACGCCTCCACGGACGTCACCGTGCCGAACCTCGAGGGCCGCACGCAGGCCGACGCGACCGCGGCGCTCAGGCGGCTCGGTCTGCGGCCGCAGACGCGGACCCAGACGACCACGACGCGGTCGGAGAACGGCGACGTCGTCGACCAGCAGCCCAACGGCGGCAAGGTCGCGCGCGGCTCGACGGTGACGCTCGTCATCGGCGTGTACGAGGCGCCGGCGCCGTCGGACCCGTCGGACACCGAGGGCGACGCCGACGGGGGCGACGGCGCGTCGTCCGGGCAGGCGACCGGACCGTCGACCCGCTCCGACGCGGCGTCGGGCCGGACGGCGGGCGGCGCATGAGCCGCGTCGCGGTCCTCGGCGGCGGCCGGTCGTCCGAGCACGACGTCTCGCTGCGGTCCGCCGCGGCGGTGGCCGCCGGGCTGCGCGCCGCCGGGCACGACGTCGTCGAGGTCGACCTGGCGCGGGACGGCGGCTGGGCCACCCGGGACGGCGCCCCCGTGGCGCTCACGCCCGGCGGCGGGCTGCTCGGCTGCGACGTCGTCTTCCCGGTCCTCCACGGGCCCTTCGGGGAGGACGGCACGGTCCAGGGCCTCCTCGACCTGCTCGACGTCCCGTACGTCGGCTCGCCCGTGCTCGGCTCGGCCGTCTGCATGGACAAGCTCGTCTTCAAGGACCTCATGCTGGCCGCGGGCATCCCGCAGGTCGCCTACGAGCCCGTCCACGCCCGCGACTGGGAGGCCGATCGCGAACGCGTCCTCTCGCGCGTCGAGGCGCTCGGCCTGCCCGTCTGGGTCAAGCCGTCGCGCCTGGGCTCGTCCGTCGGCATCGCGCCCGCCCGCACCCCCGAGGAGATCGCCCCGGCGATCGAGGACGCGCTGCGGCACGACGCCCGGGTGATCGTCGAGGCCTCCGCCGTCGGCGTCGAGGCGGAGACCGCGGTCCTGGGCTCGGGCGACGCCCCCACGGTCTCCGAGATCGGCCAGATCGTGCTCACGAGCACCGACCCGGACGCCTGGTACGACTACGAGGCGAAGTACACGCCGGGCGGCATGGAGCTGCGGATCCCGGCGCCGATCAGCCCGACGGCGAAGGCCCGGGTGCAGGAGCTGGCGGCGCGGGCGTTCACGCTCTCCTGCTGCGACGGCCTGGCCCGCGCGGACTTCTTCGTGCACGGCGAGGAGGTCCTCCTCAACGAGCTGAACACCCTGCCCGGGTTCACGGAGACCTCGGCCTACGGCAAGCTCTGGGAGGCGTCGGGCGTGGCCTACCCCGACCTCGTCTCCCGCCTGGTCGCGCTGGCGCTCGAGCGCCACGAGCGCGAGCGCGCGCAGGCGTTCTAGGGCGCCGCGGCGGGGCGTCGCCGCGGCGGGTGTCGGCGTGTCGGCGGCACCGTCCGTCCGCCCGGGGTCCGTCCGCCCGGGGCGGCCCGGCACCGCACCTCGCGGCTCAGCGCCCTCCGCCGCTCAGCGCGTCGCGGCGCGCTGCAGGTTCATCGCGCTGATCGAGACCTTCGCGCGGCCCGTCGTGGCGGGCGGGAGCTTCGTGATCCACAGGAGGTAGTAGCGGTAGCGCTTCCCGCCCGTGCTGAGCGGGACGACGTCGTCGCCCTCCGTCGCGGTGTCGAGCGTCCCGACCTCGACCCAGCCCGGGTCGTCGCGGGTCGCGGGCGGCCCGCTGCCGTCCGCGGCGGCCAGGACGGTGGCGCCCCAGCCCGGCGTCGACGTGGTGAGGTCGAGCTTCGTAGCGGCGACGGTCCGGTCGCCCGCACCCACGTCGAGGTAGATCCCGACGCCCTGCTTCGCGCCGAACGTGCCGCCGGAGTAGCCCTCGGTGTCCCACGAGGAGTTCGGGTCGGCGTCGAGCACGCGGAAGGTCTCCTCCGGGTGCTCCTTCTGGTCGCCGGGCGGCGGGTCGTAGTCGCTGGCGGCGTCCTGGGCGAGCTTGATCGCCTGCTCGCCCTGCGCGACCGGGGTCCGCGGGGCCTGCCCGGTGCCGCGCCGCGTGTTGTCGCCCGTGGCGAGGAAGCCGACGACGACGAGGGCCGCGACGACCGCGAGGAGCGCGACGCCGACGACCGTCCGCCGGCCGAGCCGCAGGTTCGCCCGGCTGCGCTGCGCCTGCGGCAGGGAGCGGAAGACCGCGGTGGCCTCGCCCGTCGTCTCGCCGCGGCGGCCCGCCTCGATCGTCAGGACGTCCTCGAGGTCCGCGACGAGCTCGTCCGTGCTCGTGTACCGCACGTCGAGGGCCTTGGCGGTCGCGCGGTCGACGACGGCGGCCAGGGCGGTGCCGATGGACGGACGCAGGCGTTGCACGTCGGGCAGCTCCTCCCGCACGTGCTTCATCGCGACGGCGATCTGGTTCTCGCCGTGGAACGGGATGTCCCCGACGAGCATCTCGTAGAGGACGATGCCCAGCGAGTAGATGTCGCTCTGGCCGTCGACGTCGTGGCCCATCGCCTGCTCGGGCGACACGTAGTCCGTGGTGCCCAGGACGCGGCCGTCGGCGGTCAGCCCGTGCTCCTCGAGGGTCCGGGCGATGCCGAAGTCGGTGACCTTGGCGACGCCCTCCTCGTTGATCAGGACGTTCTGCGGCTTGACGTCGCGGTGGACGATGTTGCGCTCGTGCGCGGCGCCCAGGGCCCGGGCGATCTCGATGGCGTAGGCGACGGCCTCCGTCACGGGCAGCCGGCCGGCGCGCTGGACGCGCTCCTTCAGCGTCTCGCCCTTGACGTGCTCGAAGACGATGAACGGGGTGTCCTCGTCCTCGCCGGCGTCGATCACCTGCACGATGTGCGGGTGGTTCAGGCGGGCGACCGCGCGGGCCTCGCGGCCGAAGCGCTCGAGCTGCTCCGAGTGCTCCGCGAGGTTGCGGTGCATGAGCTTGATCGCGACCGTGCGCTCGAGCACGGTGTCGAAGGCGCGATAGACCGTCGACATCCCTCCAGAGCCGATCTGGGCCTCGAGGCGGTAGCGGTCCGCGAGCAGTGTGCCGACGTCGATGGTCACCCGTAGTGCCCCATTGTGCGGGTCGGGCGGCCCATCGTGTCCGGCCGTCCCTCCCGTGCCCCCGTGCGGTGGGCCCCGGGCACCCGGACGACGGACCCGCGGCGGCGGGGTCGGGCGTCCGGGAGCGGCTGCACGACGGGCATCTTGCCCGTTCGGGCGGCGCGGCGCACCCCTCGGGCGGCGGCTGCCGGGACGCACGCCGCGTTGCAGCGGCACGCGGGCTGCCGGAACGCCCCGGCGGGCGAGGGGCGCGAGGGCCGGCGGGCCGCCCGGGGGATGAGGTCGTGGGCGGCCGGCGGGCTCTCGATCCGGTGCGCGCGGGCCGTGGGCGGCCGGCTGGCCGCCCGGGTGGGCGAGGTCGTGGGCGGCCGGCGGGCTCCCGATCCGGTGCGTGCGGGCCGTGGGCGGCCGCGTCGTGGGGTCGTGCGGGGGGAGGAGGGACCCTCTCGGGGTGTCCGATCCAGGTCTCGACGAGGTCCCGGGGGCGAATCCGGGATCGGGGACGCCGAGCGGCGTCGATCCACGACGCGACGCGGCGCGGATCGCGAGACCTGGATCGGGTCGGGCCCCGTCCCTGGCGCGGCCCGTCCGTCCGACCACCTGCGTCCGCGGCGGGGCCCGTTCGCCTCCCCGGCCGCGGGCCCGCCCGATCCGCCCCCCGTCGCCCCGGCCGTGCGCGACACTCGGCCCATGTCCCGCGCCGTCCCCGCCCTGCTGGTCCTCGCGCTGGCGGCCGCGCCCGCGCTGGCCGGCTGCGGCGGGGACGACGGCGGTCCGCAGGGGGCCGCCACGACGCCCCCGGCCACCACCGCTCCTGCGGCGACCGCCCCCGCGACCCCGTCCGCCCCGACCACGACGAGTCCCGTGCCCGCCACCCCCGCGCCCGACGACGGGGCGACCACGTCGCCCGACGACACCCGGACGCTCGAGGCGCCGGGCACCGACCCGCCGCCGCGGTCGCCGACGATCACCGAGGTCCAGCGGCCCGCGAGAGCCGTGCGCTGCCCGGGCGGCGGGGCGAAGGGCGGCGGGGAGGAGGGCGACTTCGACGCGCGGGAGCTGCTCGGGCTTCCCGTGGCCCGGGCGACGGCCCTGGCGGAGCGCAACGGCTGCGCGATGCGGGTCGTGGTCCGCGACGGTCAGGACCTGATCCGCACGATGGACTACTCGAGCGGCCGGGTGAACGTCACGGAGACGGCGGGCCGGGTCGTCGCGCTGAACGGGATCGGCTAGCGCCCGCGGTCGACCCGGCGGCTCCGGCCCCGGCGGCGCGGCGCCCTCCGCGAGGGGCCGCGGCCCCGCCTCAGCCCTGCAGGACGACGCCGCCCGGCGCCGTGCAGCGGCCCGGCCGGTCCGAGACGGTGCCGATGCGGCGGGTGCCGTGGTGGTGCTTCTCGAGGATCGCGACGGCGGTGTCGACGAGGTCCTCCGGCACGATCGCGACGAAGCCGCAGCCGTGGTTGAAGACCTCCCACATCTCGGCGTCGGTGACGTCGCCCAGGCGCTGGATCAGGCCGAAGATCGGCGGGACCGGCAGGGGCTCCGTCACGTCGAAGCCCAGGCGGTCGGGGCCGAGGCGCACGAGGTTCAGCAGGCCGCCGCCGGTGATGTGGCTCAGGCCGCGGACCGCGACGCCGCTCTGCAGGAGCTCGACGATCGCCCGGACGTAGATGATGGTCGGCTCGAGCAGGGCGTCGGCGATCGACGCGCCGCCGAGCTCCTCCGGCCGGTCGTCCAGGGAGAGGCCGCCGTCCTGCTGCAGCGCCTTGCGGGCCAGGGTGTAGCCGTTGGAGTGGATGCCGCTCGAGGGCAGGCCGATCATCGCGTCGCCCGGCTGGATCAGCTCGCCCGTGACGAGCTCGTCGAGCGCGACGGTGCCGATCGCGGTGCCGCAGAGGTCGAAGCCGTTGGGGTCCGGGTGACCCTTCAGGAGCTCGGGCAGGACCGCCAGCTCGCCGCCGGGGATCTCGATGCCCGCGTCCTCGGCGCCCGCCTTGAGGCCCCGGGCGATCGCGGCGAGGCGCTCGCCGTCGGGCTCCTGGACGGCGAGGTAGTCGAGCATCGCGATCGGCTCGGCGCCGACGCAGATCAGGTCGTTGACGTTCATCGCGATGCAGTCGATGCCGACCGTGTCGAGCCGGCCCGTCTCCTCCGCGACGATCAGCTTGGAGCCGACGCCGTCCGTGGCCATCGCGATGCCCAGGTTCGGGGCCACGCGCAGCACGCTGGCGTAGTGGCCCGACGGCAGCACGGAGACCGACGGCTTGCCCGTCCTGATCGTCTTCAGCACCGCGACGAGGGCGCCGACGCCCGCGTCGGACTGGTCCGTGTCGACTCCGGAGGCAGCGTAGGCGTCGCTCATCGCGGGGCATCTTCGCAGGGTTCCCGCGGGATGCACGGGCGGGAGCCGGACCCGTCGGGCCGCACGGACGGGCCGCGGGCGTGCCGGGCAGCCGGATCGGACGCTCCCGCGACCCGTGGCGACGGGCGGTCCGCCCGCCGGAGCACCGCCCGACCGCGGCTAGGATCCGCGGCATGTCCGCCCCCAGCGCCCCCGAGCACGCCCTGTCGCTCATGGATCCGCCGATCGAGGCGCCGCGGATCACCGACGGGTACCTCGACCTGCTCGACCCGGGGGAGGACGCCGGCCGCCCGTCGGTCGCCCAGCGCGCGATGCGCTCCACCGTCGTCCCGCGGATCTACGAGCGGGCGTGGCGCCCGTTCCTCTTCACCCTGTGGACGCTGCGGACGACGGGCGCGGAGGAGCGGCTCGTCCGGGACCTCCTGCGCCCGGCGGACGGCGACGTCACGCTCGACGTCGCCTGCGGGCCCGGCAACACCACCCGGCGGCTGCGCGCGTCCTACGACGGCGGCGTCGTGGTCGGCTTCGACTACTCCGCGACGATGCTCGCCCGCGCCACCGCCGACACGTTCGACGCCGGCGTCACCTACGTGCGCGGGGACGCGCACCGGCTGCCGTTCGCGGACGGCTCGTGCGACGTCGTCTCGTGCCTCGGCGCGCTCTACCTCGTCGAGGACCCGTTCCGGGTGGTCGACGAGCTCCTGCGCGTGCTCGCCCCGGGCGGACGCATCGCGATCCTGGCGACGTGCGACCGGGGCCCGGCGCCGCTGCGGGCGCTGACCGGGCTGGCCGAGCCGCTCTCGGGCCTGCGCACGTTCGCCCCCGACGCGTTCATGTCGCGCTTCGAGGCCGACGGCCTGGAGGACGTCCGCATCGAGGTCTCCGGCGTCTCCCAGACGGTCGCGGGGCGCCGGCCGCTCGACGACCGGGGCTAGCGACGCCAGCGGCGGTCGGCCGCCAGCAGCGCGCCCGCGAGGACGAGCCGGTAGCCGGCGAAGGGCCACAGCGGCAGGCCCTCGAGGGTGCGGCGGGCCATCGGGGAGGCGACGACGCCCGACAGCGCGCCCGTGGTCGTGACCGCCAGGAGCGGGGTCAGGTGCCGCGGGTCGATCGTGCCGTCGCGCAGGCGGACGCCGAGCCGGACGACCTTCAGCGCGGTGGCGCCGCCGACGGCCGGGACGGCCAGGGCGGCGGAGATCTTGCCCGAGGCCTCGCGGGAGAACCCGCGGGCGCGGGCGGCGACGAGGACCGCGCCGCTGCGCGAGACGCCCGGCCACAGGGCCGCGGCCTGCGCCGTGCCGATGAGCAGGGCGTCGACGACGGTGCCGTCCTCCCACGGGCGGCCCACCGCGGCGGGCCCTGGACGCCGGCGCCGGTCGACGATCCCCCCGGGGGCGAGCGCGTCGGCGACCACCATCGCCGCGGAGCCCGCGGCGAGGCCGGCCGCGATCGTGCGGTCGCCGCCCAGGTGGTCCTCGATCTGGCGCTCCAGGGTCAGCGCGCCGACGACGGCGGGCACGGACGCGGCGACGATCCGGGCGGCGGTGACGGCGGCCAGGCGCGGCTCGCGCAGGACCCCGCGCGTGGCCTTCACGGCCTCGCCGCGCAGGCCGATCGTCAGGCCCATCAGGGTGCCGGCGTGGGCGCCGACCTCGACGCTCTTGGCGACCTCGGGATCGGACGGCCGGCGGCCCCGGCGCCCGGCGGCGAGCCGCGCGACGAAGGCCACGTGCGCGGAGGAGGACACGGGCAGCGCCTCGGCCGGGCCGTGCAGCGCGCCCGCCAGGAGCGCGGCCGCGAGGCTGCGACGGGCACTGAGCCGCGGGGTGGGGGGCAGTTCGGGCACCGCCGGGCAGGGTACGCCTCCGGCGGCCCCGCGACGCCGCCGGCGGACGGTCGGCCCGCGGGCACGACGACCGACGGCGCCGTCGCGGCCGTACCCTTGGGTGCATGCCCGTGCCGCTCTTCGACACCGCGACCGCGCTGGCTCCCCTGCGCGCCGAGCTCGACGAGGCGCTCCTGCGCGTCGCGGCCGACGGGCGCTTCATCCTCGGGCCGGAGACGCAGGCGTTCGAGCGCGAGTTCGCGGAGTGGACCGGATCGGGCCACGCGATCGGCGTCGCGAACGGGACGGAGGCCATCACGATCGCGCTGCGGGCCCTCGGGGTCGGTCCGGGCGACGAGGTCGTCGTGCCGTCCTTCACGTTCTGGGCCAGCGCCGAGGCGATCCCGCCGACCGGTGCGACCCCCGTCTTCTGCGACGTCGACCGCGAGACGATGTGCGTCACCGCGGAGACCGTCGAGGCCGCCGTCACGCCGCGGACGAAGGCGATCATCGCGGTCCACCTGTTCGGCAACGTCGCTCCGATCGACGAGATCCGCGCCGTCTGCGGCCTGCCGGTGCTCGAGGACGCGGCGCAGGCGGCCGGCTCGACGCTGAGCGCCGACGGCGACCCGACGGGCGCCCACGGCGTCCGTCGCCCCGGGGCGCTGGGCGACGTCGCGACGTTCAGCTTCTACCCCTCGAAGAACCTCGGCGGCTTCGGCGACGGCGGGGCGATCACGACGTCCGACGACGGGATCGCCGAGCGGGTCCGCACCCTGCGGTTCCACGGCAGCGCCGACAAGGTCGACTACTCCGAGATCGGCTACAACAGCCGCCTGGACGAGCTGCAGGCCGCGGTCCTGCGGGTCCAGCTGCCCCACCTGGACCGCTGGGCGGGCCACCGGGCCGCCACGCACGTCCGCTACCACCGCGCCGGCCTCGACGAGCTCGTCGACGTGCCCGTCGCGACCCCGGGGGCGACGCCCGCCTGGCACATCTACGTCGTGCGGACCGCGCGGGCGGACGAGCTCGCCGCCGGCCTGGCCGAGCGCGGGATCGGTGCCCGCGGCTACTACCGCACCCCCGTCCATCGCCAGGCGCCGATGGCCGCGTTCCAGCCGGGCGGCCTCACGGACCTGCCGGTGACGGACGAGCTGGCCCGCACCCACCTGGCGCTGCCGGTCACCGCGACGATCACCGAGGAGCAGGTCGGCGAGGTCGTCGCGGCCGTCGCCCAGGTGCTCGCGTGACGGGCGGGGCGACGCCCGGTCCGCCCGCGGCGGCCGGTCCGGCGGCCCTCGACCGGGTGCGCGGCGCCCGGCCGCGATCCGTCCGCGGACGGCGCCGGCCGCGGGCCGGGACGGCGCTCACGGCGGTCGTCGTCGCGCTGGCCGTCCTCGCGACGGGCTGCGGCGGCGACGAGCAGGGCGGCCCGCCGCCGCCCGCCACGACGACCGTCGCCGGCGACCCCGCGCTCGCGACGCCCGACCCCCGGGCCGCCGGCACGGCGTACCTGGCGCTCGGCGACTCGCTCGCCCAGGGGGTCCAGCGGAAGGACGGCACGTTCGGGACGACCCGCGAGGGCTACCCCGACCAGCTCGCCGCCCGCCTGCGCGACGCGGGGCTGCCCGTGGCGCTCAGCCGCGTCGGCTGCTCCGGCGCGACCGTGGGCAGCCTGCTCGACGGCGGCCGCGAGTGCGGTCCCGCGGCGCCCGAGGGCCCGCCCTACGAGAACCGCGACGCCGCGACGAGCCAGCTCGCGTACGCCGAGGGGTACCTGCGCGCCCGGGGCGACCGGCCGACCCTCGTGACGATCGACATCGGCGCGAACGACCTGATCGGCTGCGCCGGCGTCGACCCGGCGCGGGTCCGCTCGTGCTTCGCCGACGGGCTGCCCGAGGTGCGCACCCGCCTGCGCGAGGTCGCGCGGCGGCTGCAGGACGCCGCGGGGTCGCGGACCGTCCTGGCCGCCATGACGTACTACGACCCGGCGCTCGCGCTCGTCCGCCAGCCGCTGGCGCGGGAGGCCGCCACGGCGTTCCACGACATCGTCCGGCGGCAGGCCAACCCCACGATCCGCCGCACCTTCGCGGCGGAGGACTTCGTCGTCGCCCGCGTGGACCGGGCGTTCGACAGCGACGGCCCGGCGACGGACGCGGCCGTGGAGACGGCCTGCCGCCTGACCCGCCTGTGCGGCGCGGGCGCGGACTTCCACCCCAACGCGGAGGGCTACGGTGTCATCGCGGACGCGTTCCTCGGCGTCGTGCGCGAGCCGGTGCGGCGGGTCGCGGGCTGAGGGTGTCCCGGGCGCCCGCCCGGGGCCGTGCGAGCCCGACCGCCGCGGGTCGGGGCCGGGCCGCCCGCCCGCCCACCGCGGTCCCCCTGCGCCCTCCCGGGCGGCGTCGCCGACGGCCGCGCGGGTCCCGCCGCCACGATGCGCGACGATGGTCCGCAGCGATGCGCGTCTGGATCGACCTGACCAACAGCCCCCACGTCCTCGTGCTGCGCCCGGTCATCGAGGACCTGCGCGCCCGCGGGCACGAGGTCGACGTCACCGCCCGGGACTTCGCGCAGACCCTCGGCCTCTGCCGGCGCCTGGGGATCGAGCACACCGCGATCGGCCACCACCGCGGCGAGCGGCTGCCGGACAAGGCCCGGGGTCTGGCGTCGCGGACGACGGCGCTCCTGCGCTGGGCCCGCCGCGTCGGCGGGCACCCGGACGGCTCGCGCCCGTTCGACGTGGCCCTCGGCCACGGCTCGAACGACGTCACCGTCGCCGCCGCCCTGCTGGGCATCCCGTCGGCCACCGCCTTCGACTACGAGTGGGCGACGGTCCAGCACCAGATCAACTGCCGGCTGGCGGCGTCCGTCGTCGTGCCCGACGTCATCCCCGCCGAGCGCCTCGCGCCGTACGGGGCGACGGGCAAGATCCGCGCGTACGCGGGGCTGAAGGAGGAGTACTACCTCGCCGACCTGCAGCCGGACGTCTCCGTGCTCGACGAGCTGGGCCTCGACGCGGCGCTGCCCCTCGCCGTCGTCCGCACGCCGCCGGAGGTCTCGCTCTACCACCGCTTCCACAACGACCGGTTCGCCGTCGTGCTGGACCGCCTGCGCGCCCAGGGCCAGGTCGTCGTGCTGCCCCGGACGGACGCGCAGCGCGTCGAGCTGCGCGACGCCGGGGGCTTCGTCATCCCGGAGCGGCCGATCGACGGGCCGTCGCTCGTCGCCCTGGCCGACCTCGTCGTGAGCGCCGGGGGGACGATGAACCGCGAGGCCGTCGCCCTGGGCACCCCGGTCTTCACGACGTTCGACGGCCGGCCGGGCGCGGTCGACGACGCCCTGATCGCGGACGGCCGGCTGCAGCGCCTGGAGGACCCGGAGACCGTCGACCTCGTGAAGCGGGCGCCGGGCGACGACGGGGAGTCCGGCCGGATCCGCCGGGATCCGGCGGTCCTGACGGACCTGCTGCTGAGCGCCGCGGGGGGCTAGGGCCGGACGCGACGGGCCCGGGTGGCCCGGCGGTCCGGCTGGCGAGCGCCGGACGGGGACCGGGCGCCCCGCGGAGCTCCCTGCGGGCGCCGCCGGCCGAGACGCCCCGGCCGGCCCTCAGGCCCCGGCCCAGCCGATCGTCCGCAGCGTCTCGCGCAGCGCGGTGGTGGCGATCGGGGCCACGGTCGCGGCGACCGCGCTCGCCAGGACCGCGCCGACGATGAACCGCCAGGAGCGCGCGGCGGCGCCGACCGCGACGATCGCGGCGCCCCCGAGGCCCTCGAGGACGGCCATCGTGCGCAGCCCCTCGCCGTCCCAGACCCACAGGAGCGCGATCGACTCGCCCATCAGGAGGCCGCCGAGGGTGCCGAGCGCCAGCCCGTGGACCCACGAGGCGGCCGGCCGTCCGTCGTCGTCCCGGCGCCGGCGGCCGAGCAGGGTCGCGTAGGCCGCGCCGACGAGGCCGAGCGCGCCGCCGACCGCGAGGCCCGCGGCGCCCCAGCCGATCCCGAGGGTGGCCGCGCGTCGCGCGTCGTTGCCGCCGTCCCAGTAGGAGAGCCCGTAGTAGGCGACGGAGCCCGCGCCGACGACCACGGCACCGGCCAGCACGCCGAGGACGAGACCGCCGACGCCGCGGCGCCAGCCGCCGATCGCCCCGCCGAGGAAGCCTGCGACGAGCCACGGCCCGCCCAGGCGCGAGAACTCCCACGAGCCGCGGAAGGCGCCGGAGGTCGTGGTCTGGCCCATCCAGCCGAGGAGGCCGGCGCCCACGAGGGCGATGAGGGCGACGAGGAGGAGCGGGACCGGGCGGCGCCGACGGACCTGGAGGCCGTCGCGGGGCCGGGTCGTGCCGCGGCCCGGCCAGCCCTGACGGGCGGCGCCGGGTCCGGCCTCGGGGTCGGCGGGGTCCGGTCGGCGCGGTCCGGGTCCGGTCGGGCGCGGCCGGGCCTCGGAGGCGGGGCGCGGGCGGCGCGGGACGGGGCGCA